>DYRC01000376.1 GCA_020718925.1 Desulfonema limicola | reverse complement strand
CCACGATCAGCGAACATATCCGAAATCAGGGAAAAATTGAGGGAAAAATTGAGGGAATCAGAGGACAGATCGCACTTCTGGAAAGTCTGCACAAGCAAGGTGTTCTGTCCAAAAAAAAGATGGAAAAAATGATTTTCCCTCTTCGGCAAAAATTGAACGAGTTGTCCGAACAGATGCCTGAAGCTGCCTGATAATTCGTAGGGGCAATCCCCTGTGGTTGCCCCGTTTTCGGGTGATTGCCCCGTTACAAAGGGTAAGCACAGGGGCTTACCCCTACGGAATTTAAGGAGAATTATGAAAAAAATCCTATACTGTCTGATTGCCGTATTGTTTTTTCACAGTTTTGCTGCGGCTCAGGAGTTATTTACATTCGAGCGGATATTTCCGGCGTTGCAGCAGCCCTGGTATTTTGACAGTCCCAACGGCATTGCGGTGGATGAGGATAATTTTGTCTATGTGTCAGATACGGATAATCATCAGATACAGAAATTCAGTTCTGACGGGCAGTTTGTCGGCAAATGGGGAAAGCTGGGGAGCGGTCCGGGGGAATTTGATGAGCCTTACGGAATTGCAACAGACAGCATGGGATTTGTTTATGTAGCGGATTCGTCGAATAAACGGATTCAGAAATTCACGCCTGATGGGGAATTTGTCATTGAATGGAAGAGCGGGGATAGCAGCACATTTATGCCTATGGGCATTACCGCAGATCGGATGAATTTTATCTATGCGGTAAATTCCGAAGACCAATGTGTGCATAAATACACTTCTGACGGCAAATTTGTGAAGAAATGGCGATGTCAGGGCTATTCTTCAGGAGCATCGCGCCTTCTGATCGGTATTTCGGCAGATGATAAGGGATTTATTTTTGTATCTGATACGCATAACCATCGGATTCAGAAATTTACGGCAAACGGGGATTTTGTTGCTGAGTGGGGCGGAGCCGGAGAACTGAATCTGCCTTCCGGGCTTGCTGTTGATCGTAACGGTTATGTGTATGTGTCTGAAAAAGATAATGATCGGATTCAGAAGTTTGATGAAAACGGCAAATCGCTAGCCATCTTCGGCAAGGGTTACGGCTCCGGCAGCGGACAATTCGCGTCTCCGACCGGCATTGCTGTCAGCAGGCGCGGCGTGGTGTATATTGCGGATTGGAATAATCATCGTGTTCAGGTCTTCAGTGCAGACGGTATGTTTCAGGCTGATTGGGAAAGCCGGGGCAGTGAGCCGGAAAAATTCGACAACCCCGAAGGTGTTTCTGCTGATGCTCTCGGCAATATCTATGTTGCGGACAGAAACAACAACCGGATTCAGAAGTTTGATCCCGAAGGAAAATTTATTTCGCAATGGAATGGCGAAAACACGCCTGAAGGAATCTTAAACGCGCCTTATGGCATAGCGGTTTATGGCGAAGACGTATATGTAGCAGACACCAAAAATAACCGGATCAGGCGATTCGGTTTGAACGGCGAATCGAAAAACAGTTGGGGAAGTCTTGGCAATGCTGATGGTCAGTTCAATATGCCTTCAGGGATTTCCGTCAGCAAAGAAACAGTTCAAGGCGCAATGGGGCGGCAATGGCTCAACAGAGGGAAAATTCTATCAACCGTGCGGCATAGCAATTTATGAGAATGATGTATATGTTACCGATACAGGCAATCATCGGATTCAGAAATTCGATACAGACGGTAAATTTTTGGCAAGCTTCGGCAGCATCGGATCAGGTCCGGGGCAGTTCAAATTGCCTACCGGTTTAAGTTTTGCAGATAACAAGGCGTATGTCTCAGACAAAGATAACAACCGGATTCAGGTATTCGGAATAGGAACTTCTCAGGAAACCACAAAAGCGATTATCATCGCCGGAAAAGGCGGTGGAGACAACTTATGGAATGCGACACGTTTATGTGCCAATTTTGCATACAGAACATTGACATATCAGGGGGTAAGCAAAGAACATATCCGTTATTTAACTTCTGATACACAAACGGACTTGGATAATGACGGGCAGCCTGATCCGGTTTTTACGCCTTCCAACACCGAATTTCAGGCTGCGGTTCAATGGGCAAAAGACGCTTCCCGGATAGTGCTTTACATGGTGGATCACGGCGGCGCGGATAGCATCGGAAATGCAGTTTTTCGCTTAAACGGTACAGAAATCCTCAAAGCGGCTGATGTGAATGCGGCTTTGGATACGCTGGGTACAAATCATCTGATTGCGATCTATGATTTCTGTAAATCCGGGCGGTTTCTAAGTACCAGTTCATATATTTCTCGGCGTAATGTAGGGGTAAGCCCCTGTGCTTACCCTTGCTCACAGGGCAACCACAGGGGATTGCCCCTACAAAATACGGAAAAAATTATGAGCGGGGACTTATCACAATCTCAGATTTCTGCGGAAAAAAAGCGGATCATCATCAGCAGCACATCAGAAGATGAAGATGCTCATTTTGTTGCTCAGGGAGCAGGCTCGTTTTCATATCGCTTCTGGAGCAATATCTTCAATGGCTCAGATATTAAGGACTCATTTGAACAGGCAAAGCTGTCTTTGGGATTTCTGAGCGAAATTCAGCATCCGAAAGCAAACGCTGACGGAGACGCGCTTAAAGGCGTGTTTATCGGCAACGCTGCATCGGTTTTCGGAGAGATTCCGATTATATCTGACGCTCAGATTACAGGAAACCGTCTGAGTGCAACGGTATCAGGCAATCAGGGCATTGCGCGTGTATGGGCTGTCATCCGTCCGCCGAAATACGGCACTGCTGCTATCAACAAGCCGGTTCTTGAACTTCCGTCTGCCGAACTCAGACATCTGGACAATAACCGCTATGAGGGCATGTATGACGGATTTACGGTTCAGGGCATATATTCCGTTGCTGTTTTTGCAAAGGACAATCGTGGAAACACATCTCTGCCCAAGATCATTTCTGTTTCAGCAGACGCGCCTTTGAAACGCCGCGCTATTCTGATCAACGGCGGTATTCCGTCTGATACGCTGTGGCAGGCGTTTGAAGGAAATATGAAACTGGCTTATAATGCGTTGAAATTTCAGGGATATTCTGATGATGATATTTATATGCTGAATAACGGAGCCTCGCTGCCGAATACGGATAGCAGCCCCACAATTGCCAATTTGCGATATGCTGTTCAAAATTGGGCATCGCTGGCTACGTCAGAGCTTGTGATGTATATGATTGGCAAAGGACGGGCAGGATATTTTCAAGTAGGTCAGTCTGAAATGCTTAATATTGCTGAGTTGGATCAATGGCTTGACCGCTTGCAGTCTGCATTGCCGATTACGATAACGGTTATTGCCGATACAGACTATTCAGGCAGTTTTATTCCCATGCTGACGCCTGCAAGCGGAAAAACAAGGATTCTGATTGCAGGAACATCGGATAATCAGCAGGCTGTTTTTCCTGCTGACGGACAGCTTTCTTTTTCAAAATTTTTCTGGGACAATATTCTGAACGGTGAGAGTGTCGGTAAATCTTTTTTTAAAGCCAAAGAAGCCATCGGATTTTTTTCTCAAAAGTCGTGGTCTCAAGCCCCGCGCATTGATGATAACGGCAATGGCAGGACAAATGAGCGCTCTGACGGCATCAATGCCATGAGTCTTATCATTGGCGCAGGTATTCGGCTATCGTCCGATTCTCCGTCTATCGGAGCCGCTGATTATGAGATTGTTTATCAGAATAAAGGAGTTTATCTCTATGTA
>DYRC01000052.1 GCA_020718925.1 Desulfonema limicola | reverse complement strand
TGCCACAGGAAATCCTTGAAAAACTTCCTGAGATTACCGAGCGGCTTGAAAATGAATTTAACTGCTTATTCACCCAAGCCTGTGAAACCGGTGTGTTCAGCGATATTGAAAATTTTGCCAATCAGATTAAAGCTTTCGGAGAGCAATATTCGTTGGAAAATTTCATTGCTATGGGGCAAGCCCTGCTGATTCACGTCAGAAATTTCGATATTGAAAATATTGAAGCTGCTTTGAATTTGTATCCGAAGCTGATTGAAGAGATCAGAAGAATGAGATCGGATAAAGTTTAAAACTTATTGAAGAGCAAGAAAATATTGTGTTTATAAGCGGACCTAAAGAAACGCATCTTCGTTGAAAAAGCGAAGGGGCGTTGTCTTCAGACCAAATCGCTTTCAAACCGACCTAACCCCCCGGCCCCCTTCCCTGAGAGGGAAGGGGGGGGAGACATCATCAGCGCTCCCCTCTCCTTTCAGGGGAGGGTCCGGGGGAGGGGTGTTTTATTATTCTTTGATAGCGAATCAGTATTAGAAGGAAGATTGATATGATCAGCAGGCGACTATTCCCCCATATCATAGTCTGTTGCGGCATTTTCAAATCGGGTATAGGTATTGAGAAATGTAAGCGGAACGGTGCCGATAGGTCCGTTTCGCTGCTTGGAAATAATCAGTTCCGCCTTGCCTCTCTCCGGGTTGTTTTCATCTTTATTATACACCTCATCCCGATAAATAAACGCCACCACGTCCGCATCCTGCTCCAGAGATCCGGATTCGCGTAAATCGGACAATATCGGACGTTTATCACCTCGTTCCTCAAGTTTCCGGTTCAATTGGGAAAGCGCTACGACCGGCACATTCAGTTCTTTTGCCAATGCTTTCAGAGAGCGGGAAATTTCCGAGATTTCCAAATCCCTGCGCTCTGCATCAGCCCTGCCCCGCATCAGTTGCAGATAATCAATGATAATCAAGCCCAGGTCTTTTTCCATTTTAAGCCGTCTGGCTTTGGCTCTGATTTCCATAGCCGAAATGCTGGCTGAATCATCAATGAAAATAGGGGCTTCGGATAACATACCCGCCGCGTCGGTAAGCCTGACCCAATCTTCTTTGCTGAAAAAGCCGCCTCTTAATCGGGATGAATCCACTCTGGCTTCGGAGCAGAGCATTCGCATAGATAATTGCTCTTTGGACATTTCCAAAGAAAAAACAGCTACGGGAACTTCCGCGTCAACTGCCACATTGCGGGCAATATTGAGTGCAAATGCCGTATTATGAACGCATATATCATTTCCGACAAAATTATGTGTATCAGGAATAGTCAAATCATAGACCTGTTTTTTACCTGCAAATTCTATGGAAACGATTTTATCCCAGTAAATATCGCTTTGCGCCAGATATTGTAATTCTTTATTATTCAATGCGTTAGCCAAAGCAGCAAGTCGTTCTCTGGGCATCGCTCTTTTTCCTACATGCAGATTGGAATAACCGGGGATACCTGCCCGTTTGGCTAATTTTATCCATGATTCCTTATCTTTGGCTTGATTCAGAGTATCCCATATTTGTATAGGAATCAAATCGGTATTGGTTTTATATTTTTTTGATGTAAGCGCGAGCTTTATTTTTTCAAGCGCGTCTTCTTTACCGAATATTCCGATTTCTTTGATAAAAACTTGAGCAGAATCCGTATCTGTAATATCCGACTGCCAGCAAAAACGAATTTTTCCGGCATACTTCACACTACGCTTCTTTATTTTTGCAATAATACCGAAACGCAGCAATAAATGCTGTACCTGTCGGATCAGCTTTTCACTGACGCTCGCATATCCTATTTGTATCTGTCCGGTGCGAAGGAGAGACGCCCATCCGTCTGTGGCAAATAAACGATTCAGAAATAAAGCAAGCAGATGTCGGGGCAGTTTGAATATCGGCGCGGGAATAAATTTATCATGGGCATCTTTTCCGTAAATTCCGAGATTTTGCAGCCATAAAGTTAAGGAATCAGAACCGATACCGCCGAATTTTTCAACAGCATTGGTAAAATCAGCTAAAATATTCGGATTGCTATTGGTAAATCTCGGCGTAGCATTTGTCAGGTTTCCGTCTCCGATCAGATATGCCAGCAATTTTACTTCACACTCACGCATGGTTTCTTTGCCGAATATCTCTATTTTACGGGGGACGGCAATTTTATCGCCAACGTTAAGTTCTCCGAGCGGACTCCAGCCGTTTAACGTTAAAAACGGATGTGTCAGCGTGGTTTCTATACAACGCCCCAAAGCAGTAATCAGCCGGAATACAGGCTTTTTACCATCGTCAATCATATCAGATGGTTCGGTGATATGAAATTTCCATTGTTCATTTAACGTCAGAATCCTTGCCTGTCCGCGCCGATAAATTTCTTCTATGCTGGCAATGCTGCCATCTTCCAAAACAATTTCTGTTGCGGCTTCGCAGCATTTTCCCATCGAAGGCCTCGCCGCCAGAATAATCAGATCCGAATTTTGAAGTCCGGCAGTCATGCGATCAAAATCCGTATATCCGCTGGGGACGCCGGTTACAAGCGCGTTGCTGCCCTGCCGTTCTTCCAGCGCGTCAATATTGGATTCGATGATTTTGCTGATAGGATAAAAAGACGGATTGATGCGGTCTTCCGAAATTTTAAAGATGGCATTTTCAGCAAAATCAATGATCTCTTCCATATCTTCCCGGTCTTCAAAGCAGCGCCGGGTAATTTCCGAAGCTTTTTCAATCAGCCGTCTCAGCCGGGCTTTTTCCCGAATAATTCTGGCATAATTCGGCGCGTTGAGCGCCATCGGAACAGCGTCAATCAGCCGCGCCAGATAACTCGCGCCGCCGATGTCTTCGAGTTTTCCTTTTTTCTTCAAAAGGTTTGCCAGAGTAATCAGATCTATCGGGTCGCTTTTCTGGGAAAGTTCAAGAATGGTTTCAAAAATATGTTGGTGGGCGGTTTTGTAAAAATCCTGCGGAGATAGAATTTCGATAACATCCAGCAGGGTATCGTTATCCATCAGGATGGCGCTCAACAAAGACTCCTCAGCCTCAATATTCTGAGGAGGAACTTTGTAAAATGAAGGGTCATGGATAACTTTTGAACTTTTTTGCGCCATCAGTACGCTCCTCGCCGCTATCCCTCTCCCGAATACAGGAGAGAGGGAATCAGGGGCGGCAGGAATTTAGTAGGATTACTCGGCGGTAATTTCAACCGTGATCTGGGGTTTGACCCCTTTATAAACACGGATAGGAATGGTGTAAGTACCGAGGGTTTTGATCGGGTCGTTCAGCAGGATCATATTCTTTTCAACCTCAATCCCCTGAGCAGCGAGTGCTGTCATAATATCGCGCACTGTAATTGAGCCGTAAAGACGATTTTCATCGCTGACTTTGCCTTTGAGCGTACAGGTTACGCCTTCAATGCGTTTTGCCATTTCTTCGGCATGGGCAGTTTCTTTGGCAATCTGAAGCTCAAATTTGGTTCTTTCTTTTTCCATGAGCTTGCGATTCTGAGGCGTGGCTAACACCGCCTTGCCCTGAGGCAGAAGATAGTTGCGGGCAAAGCCTTTTTTAACTTCTGCTTCTGAACCGATAATCCCTAAAGATTCTATGGTCTCTTTTAAAATTATTTTCATAATATCAATCCTCCGATGAATTCTGTGCCTCACCCTTCCTGAAATTCAGCCACATATCGAAAAATCCGAGTCCGATCACCAGAAGGAGAAAAATTTGCTGAAGGGTCATGAGGCTATACAAAAAAACTCTCAGCATCAGGGGAAACTGCTTTTTTTCAAAAAAAAATGAAACAATGGCAATTCCCCCGAAAAAGTAAATCGTCATTAATACAATCGCGCCGTTTAAGGCAATCATCCTGACAAATGTATCGGGAATCAGCAGCATGACCCCGCATCCGATAACTGCCCAGACCAGATGATCGGGCGTTTTCCACAAGTTCAGACGACCGAAATCCGGATAAAACAAGCCGAATCTGACCAGTATCGGCTTTGCCGAAATCAGCGTCAGCCAGATTGCTGTAAGCGTCATACAGACCGCAATTGCAGGCGCGATTCCCGTAAGAACATACACAATGGCATCCGCCGCCTGCTGAAGCATAAAGATGCTGTCTTCCGGCATTTTCATTTCTTTATACAACTGAAGCGTCTGCTCCAGACTTTCTTTCATGTACGCGGACACCAAATCATGCAGGCTTTTGTCAGATAAAGAACTGTACATGCTCATGCCGAGCCAGCCGCTGCCTACGGATACCGCACAGCAATATCCTACGGTCTTTTCCACAGACAGATTCTGCCGCATCAATTCGGCTAATGAAAAGCCTGTAATCAGCAACTCGGCAAAAAAAATCATGTCAATTCCGAATCCGAACAGAAACAATATAAACACCGCACATGTAGCGACAATGATCGCGCCTTTTTCTCTGCCAAGCTTTACCCGATAAAACAGGATTGCCAGAGGAATGCACAAAGAACAGAAAAACCCCGCCACCGGTAAATATGCTGATACCATGAATAACAAAAGCGTCAGTCCGATGCCGAATAAAATTTCTCTGAAGTCCTCGCGGGCGATCTGCTGCGGCATGGTTAATATGAATCCATACTGCCGACAAAGGGCAGAAGTGCAATGGTGCGGGCGCGCTTGATAGCCGTCGTCAACGCCCTCTGATGTTTTGCACAGGTTCCGGAAATGCGCCGGGGCAGAATTTTTCCGCGTTCGGTAATAAAATGTCTCAATGTTCTCGAGTCTTTATAATCAATCATCAGGCTGGTATCCGCACAGAAACGGCATACTTTGCGCCGATGAAACACTTTTCTTTTCTTGAACGTTTTTTTGTTATTTGTCGGCGTCATTGATTATTCCTCCTCATGGGGTTCTGTTGTTTGTGCAACAACTTCTTCAGGCTTTTCATCGTGTACTTCCGCTTCCACGGATTCGGACGCGGCAGTCTCAGGATCAATCTCGGAGTCTTCGACATCGGCTTCTGCAACCGGCGGTTTGTTTTTGGCTTCTGCTTTGCGGGCAATTTCTTCCCGGATGCGCTCCGGCGTAGTATCTTCCTCCAGCATCACGGTCAGATATTTCATCACGCGATCATCAATCCGGCAGAATCGCTCCAGTTCATCCACCGATTTTCCTGTGCCGCAGTAATCCAAGTGGGAATAAAAGCCGCGGGGTTTCTTTTTGATCGTATATGCAAGCCTCTGCGTTCCCCATTCGTTCAAAACAATCACTTCACCGCCGCGCTGTGAAATGATCTCCTTGAATCTTTCAAACAAAGCCGTACGCGCTTCTTCTGAAAGATCAGGATCGGAAATAATCACTGTCTCGTACCTTCTCATACATCCTCCTTACGGATATAAAGCCCCGAAAACCGGAGCAAGGATAAACCCAAAAAATTATAAACTCTGTTTTATAGCACTTGAAGAAAAATGGCGTCAAGATAAATTTATGATATGTGTGATTCAATTAGAAAAAAGAAGTGATTCAGAGGGGGGTGATTTTCAAACATCCTTCATAATTACAGATCGGGAATTGCCCGATCTGTAATTGTTTCCGTTATTGAATTACAGCGTTGAACCATCTGCATACGGGCAGTTCATAGGTCCACCCATGCCGCGCCCCATGCCGCCATGACCGGGTCTCATGCCACCGCCGGGTCCGCCCATCGTACAATCTGCCAATGCCGGATTGATTTTTTTCAGATTCAGTTGATGCTGAAGTCTTTTCTGCCCCAACTGAGCGACAATATCCGTGATCCCTTTAACCATATCCGAAGCTTTCTGAACATCCGTGTCGGTCTTAGCCATTTCAGCTTTCAATTCCAGATGTTTCTGCTGAATCTGATCCCGAAGCGCCTGAGTGTCTTTTATAAAGGCATCCCGCTCCGCAGTAACTTTTGCCTGATCTTCCGCACTCAGCGTTTTCATAGCAGCACATCCGCCGCCTTTGCCGGGTCCGCCCTGTCCGTTTCTCATTCCCATGCCTGCATCAGCATACGTTGTAAATCCCATCAACGCAACCATCACCATCAGCGTCAATATTCTGTTTTTCATAGCACAATCTCCTTTGGTTTATTAATTTTACCTAACCCCCCTGCCCCCCTTCTCTGAAAGGGAATGAGGAGAACGCCCCTCTCCTTTCAGGGGAGGGGTTGGGGGAAGGGTTTATGAATTTTGAGCGGCAGCTTTGCGATGTTTCTTGCCCTTTTTTAAGCAGTCGCCTAATGCCGGGTTAATATTTTTCAGATTAATCTGATGCTGAATCAGCTTCTGTCCTGCCTGTGCTTTCAAATCGGAAATTTCTTTCTGCAATGCCGAGGCTGCCTGAGCATCCGGCTGTGCCTTTGCCATTTCCGCTTTCAATGCCTGATGTTTCTGTTTAATCTGATCCCTGAGTGCTTTGGCATCCGTCTGAAAGGCAGTCTGCTCTGCCTGCACTTTCTGCTGATCTTCCGCGCTCAGGCTTTTATATGCCGGACAATTGAGCAGTCCTTTTCCATCGCCTCTTCCTTTGGCAAATGCGGCAGTCCCGAATCCCAGTACTGCGACCATAGCCATTACAATCATTACCTTGAATTTTCTCATGTTCGTTTCTCCATTGATTGTTTCAGTGGGAGGGAGTTTGTCCCTCTGTTTGAGTATATAAGCAAGCTTCATGCCAGCCCTGATTTTTATAGGATTTGACAGTTATGCTTGTCATCAGATACAAAATAGTGGATAGTTAGTATCCGGTTTTATCCGGGCAACCGGTTATGCTGGATAGAAAGTATCCACTCATAACGATGTGATACTGATTTCAGGCTTGGCTTATAATTTGCTTATCAAATATATTATGGCAAATGATCAGAATAAAAAATTTCTTACAGGGCTTCCGTCATGGCTGTTTATCGGCGCAGTGGCGGTTTTGTTCCCTGTTTTTGCGCTGATGACCGCAGAAAGCGTCAATCGGTTGAAAAAAACGACCACCCGTCTGCTGGTGGAAAAAGGGGCGGCATTGATTCGCTCGTTTGAAGCCGGAACCCGAACCGGCATGATGCACACCGGACGCGGCGGCGGCAGATTCAGACTTCAGCATCTGCTCACAGAAACCGCCAAACAGCCCGATATTGTCCATATTCTGGTAACGGATATAAAGGGGCGCATTGTGGCGCATGATGAACAGAATCAGATCGGCAAAATATATTCGGATAAACTTGATCTTGAAAAAATATTCAGCTTGAATATCGTTCAGTCGCGGGTGTTATCCAAACCCGGAAAGCAGACCATATTTGAAGTATTCCGCAAATTTTCACCGCCGCATGGTCCGCCCGGAGGATCACATCCTATGATGCTGATGACAGATCCGCCTCCGCCGGATGAGCCGTGTGAAGCTAATAGTAAAGACAAAAACTGCAAAGATCAGAGCAGATGGATCATTTTCATAGGGTTAGACATGAGTTCTGTCGAAGAGATTCAGAAAGAAGAAACCCGACAGATTGTCATTGTAGGCGTTATTCTTCTGATCATAGGATTGGCGGGCGTCATTCTGCTGTTTATTGTGCAGAACCACCGATTGAGCGAAATCCGTTCCTTACGAAAACAGGTTGAAAAGAATCAGCGGCTGGCATCAATAGTAATGCTGGCTGCCGGAGTAGCGCATGAAATCCGCAATCCGCTAAGTTCTATCAAAGGCTTTGCCACATATTTCAAGGAGCGGTATCGGGATGTGCCGGAAGATCAGCATATTGCAGATATTATGATTCAGGAAACAGATCGCATGAACCGCGTGGTGAGTCAGTTGTTGGAGTTTGCCCGCCCGCTCAGAATTATCAAAAGAACGGTCTGTCTGAATACGCTGGTCAAAGACTCGCTGAAGCTGATTGAACGGCAGGCGCATGAAAAACATATTGAGATTCGGACAACGCTTCTGCCTCAATCTGAGCAGATAAATCTTGATCCGGATAAACTCAACCAGTTACTATTAAACCTGTATCTGAACGCTATTGAAGCAATGAGCGATGGCGGGCTGTTGTCAGTCTCAGTATCCAAAGAAAAAAAAGGCATTCTTATTCAGGTTTCCGATAACGGCTGCGGCATCCGAAAAGAAGATTTGGCGCATGTTTTTGATCCGTATTTTACGACCAAAAGCTCCGGCACAGGGCTGGGGCTTGCGATTGTGAACAATATTGTCGAGGCGCATGAAGGCAAAATCAGCATTGACAGCAACGCCGGAAAAGGTACAATAGTCAGCATTTTTCTCCCAATTCTGAATCGGGATTCAACAGACTAACAAAGCGGAGGTAAGTATGCTTAGAAATTACGAAGCGTTTTATGATAACGGCATATTGGAATGGATCGGGGATAAGCCTCAGGGAAATCGTTTTTTTGTGATTGTTACCGTTGTTGAAAAAACAGCGTCAGATGACATTGAAGAAATCTTCAGAAACAGCAAAGGAATTGTAAAACCGGCAAAAAGTATGGCTGAAATTGATCAGGATGTTGCAAAAATGCGGATGGAATGGAACAGAGAATGAATTCAATAGCATCAGCTTGTATAGACACGAATATTCTGATTTATCACATTAACGGACATCTGACTAAAAACGCTGAAAAATTTTTGTTGGATACGTTAAAACAAGGCGCGTATATTTCTATTATTTCCAGAATTGAAACTTTGGGATGGAGCGGGCATACAGATGAATCTCTGCGGCTCACCCAAAAATTTTTAGACAAATTTATCGAATGTCCACTGGAAAGAGATATTGCTGAAACCTGTATTACGTTGCGCCAAAATTTCCGAATCAAGCTGCCGGATGCTATTATAGCAGCTACAGCTCTGTCTCTCAGATTGCCGCTGATGACCAGAAATGTTCATGATTTTAAAGCAATTACATCACTTCAGGCTATTAATCCCTTTGATGCTTAACATTATGAAAGAAAAACCCGATATTCTTGTCGTAGATGACGATATGGCGCACCGCACCATGCTTAAAGCCTTGCTCGGCAGATGGAATTACACCATTACCGAAGCTGACGATGGCTCAACGGCAATTGAAAAGGTGAAAGAACGCTCGTTTGATCTGATTCTGATGGATATCCGCATGGTCAAAGTATCCGGCATTGAAGCGTTGGATAAGATCAAGGCGTATAATCCCTCAATTCCGATTATCATTATGACCGCGTATTCTTCACTGGAGACCGCCATTGAAACCCTGAAAAAAGGCGCGTATGATTATCTCACCAAGCCGCTTGATTTTGACAAGCTTAAAATTACCATCTATCGGGCAATGGAGCATATCCGCTTAAAAGAAGAAAATCAGATGCTCAGAGAAACGATAGGCAGGCAGTTTGACCGGCAGCATATTATCGGTCAGAGTCCGGCTATGGCAAAACTTTTGGAAACCGTAGCTCAGGTTGCGCCGTCCGAAGCGACCGTGATGATTCGCGGGGAATCCGGAACCGGCAAAGAACTCATTGCCGGAGCGATTCATTTCAACAGCCCCAGAAAAGACGGTCCCTTTGTCAAAATCAACTGCGCCGCAATCACCGAAACGCTTTTGGAATCCGAAATGTTCGGGCATGAAAAAGGCGCGTTCACGGGCGCGGATCGGCGCAAAGAAGGCAGATTTGTTCAGGCAGACGGCGGAAGTCTGTTTTTAGATGAAGTCAGCGAAATGCCTTTAACCATGCAAGCCAAGCTCTTGCGCGTGATTCAGGAAAGAGAGATTGTCCGGGTCGGCGGGGAAAAAGTGATTTCCACAGATGTGCGCCTGATGACTGCCACCAATAAAAACCTCAAAGAGATGATTCAGGCAAAAACTTTCCGCGAAGACCTGTATTATCGGCTCAATGTTGTGGAATTGGCGATTCCGCCGCTCAGAGAAAGACAGGAAGATATTCCGCTTCTTGCTCATCATTTTCTGAAATATTTTGCTGAAAAAAATCATAAAGTTGTCAAAGGCTTCAGCCCCGCCGCAATGGACAGCCTGATTCGCTCGGAATGGCATGGAAATGTCAGAGAGATGATGAATGCGATGGAGCGGGCGGTGGTGCTATCACGCTCTGAATATTTAGACATTGAAGATTTCCCCATGATTAACAACACTGCCGGATGTTCTGCCAGAATCCCGGAGCTTGATAATTTTTTGTCTGAGCCGTTGGATGAAGTTGAGAAAGCCGCCATTTTAAAGACATTATCGCTTGTAGGGGGAAATAAGAGCGAAGCTGCAAGACAGTTGGGCATTACGCGCAAAACGCTCAGAGAAAAGCTTAAAAAATACGGCGTTACAGACTAACGCCTTTGAAGAGTTTTAATGACAAAGTTATCAATTGCATTTCAAGGAATCTTTTTTCTCAGGTAAACAAATGGTGAAGGTGGTGCCTTCCGAGGAAGTGCTGGTTACGGCAATACTGCCGCCATGATCCTGAATGATACCGTAACTGATGGAAAGCCCCAGTCCGGTGCCTTTGCCGACCTCTTTGGTGGTAAAAAACGGGTCAAACAGTCTGTTGATATTTTCAGGGGATATTCCGCTTCCATTATCTTTGAATATGATTTCGATACCATATTTGCGGTCTGCTGAAAATCGGGTAATAATTTCCAGCATGCCATGATAATTTGTGTCGGTTTCCGCTTTTGACGTGATGGCATCTCGTGCATTGGTAATCAGGTTCAGAAAAACCTGTTCCAATTGATTGGGGTTTCCGAGGCAGCATAAACGGTCTTGTCCGAGAGTTTTGTAAATCTCAATGTTCCGCAGACGCAATTGTTCGTTGACCATAAGAAGCGCGTCATTAATGACATCGTTAACATTGACATCCGTATAAGAGACCGAAGACTGGCGCGAAAAAATTCGCAGATGATTGATAATGTTCATCATCCGACCGGTGTTCCGTTCAATGGTCTTCAAATGTTCTTCAAGCCCGCCGGAAGGCAGTTTTTGAAAACTTCTGATCAGAACCTGAACCAACGTGCGAATAGCCATCAGAGGCTGGTTCAGTTCATGGGCAACACCGGCTGCCAGTTCGCCGATAGATGCCAGCTTTGCCGTCTGAACAAGCTGAGCCTGAGTTCCCTTGAGTTCATTATATGCTTTCACCAGCTCGGCTTCAGCTTTGGTACGCTGCTCAATTTCTTTTTTAAGTTCTTCATTTGTCAGCAGGAGTTCATAAGATCGTTCCTGTACCTGCCTATCTAATAATTTCTGCTGCTGTTCCGAATCTTCAAATCGTGCTTTGAGTATAAGGTGGTTGGTATTAAACCGAATTAAAAACCCCGTACCGACAAGAATCACCAATGCCAGCGCCCCGGTTCCGATAAGTAACTGCCATGGCGACAGATCGCCGAAAAGTTCTTCTTTTTCAATCCAAGCCAACAGATTCAGCGGAGTATTTCGGATTGAAATCCGGGTTAGGAATACATTCCGTTCACCCTCCGGGGTGGTAAAGGAGATGAATGAAAATTCATCCTTTGATAACGAAGCATTATGTTCAGACAGCAGCTTATTGTTTATCGGACATTTTTTCCGTCCATGAGTACAAATCAGCCTGCCGTCAGTAGTTGCCAGACTAAAGCCTTTCATGGCAGATTGTTCAGAAAAATGAATGAAATGTTTTGACAGCGTATTATAGTTCAGCCACACCATCAGAATCCCTGTCAGCTCATTCCGATATTTACAGTGCCAACTCATCAGGATTTCAAACTTTCCCTCTCTTTCATCCGCAAAGATGGTCGGGGTGCTTGTCTGATTCATCGGAAATTTTTCCCGAAACGATGGCGGAATCAGATTCGTTTCATTCCGGGATGCAGTATCTGCCAATGCGCGTCCGTTCTGATCTGTAAGAAGAAAGCGTTCATAGATGCTTTCGCCTTCTATCTGTTTGTCAGCAAGAGTCTTCTCCAGCATCTGAGCAATAACAAACAGATTTACTTTCAAGCCGTATTGCTCGCTCATTCCCTGTGCTTTATTTTTGAAATAGCTCAGAATTTCGCGGGAATCCGCTATTGCCAGCAGATCGTATTTTCTTTCTGAAAAAAAATAGCCCACTGAGGCTGCCCGTTTTTCAACATCCAATCGAAAACGTTTCAGGGTGGATTCGCGCAGAGCTACCTGATGCTTATAATTGGACATCATCAACAAGCCGATATACACTACAAGCACCGCACATGCGCCTGTCAAGGTCAGAGATGGTCTGTGAAATACTTTCGTCCATGTTAAGGCAGAAAAACGGATACCCAGCAAAATCACCTCGGAAAACGTTATTTTTTCTCTAAAAAATCAGGATAATAAAGAAATACCGAAGGATAATATTTCTTCATAAGGCTCTTATATCTGCCATCTTTCTTACATTGGCGTAAAAAATCGTTGAATGCCTTACGAAGATTGGGGGATGTTTTGGGGAACGCGCAAGCCATTTCCTGAAGCTGTGAAATAGGTCCGATGACTTTGATTCCTCCGGGGGATTCTTCCAATGCCACGAGCGCCACAGGAACGTCCATCAGGGTTGATTCCGCCATTCTGGCTATAATTGCCGGAATCATTTCATCCAGATTGCGGTCTGCCGGAAACAGTTTGACCGTTGCACCGGTACTGCTCATGCCGTAAAGGTCCGGATCCAGACAACTGTTTTTCAACGTCAGAACGCTCACCCCGGACAACTTTTTCTTGACGGCTTCGATATCCTTTGAAATATCATTCGTGGGAATTATGGGCTGCAAGGCTGAGTCAGATCGGGAAATGAGCCAGACGCCTGTCGGAAAGGTGGTATCAGAAAAATCAACCACTTTCTTACGCCAGGGCAACACCGTAAAACCGGTGGCAATCATATCGCCCCGGACAGGGCTTTCGCCCTTTATCTCAATATCATCCTCATTTTTAGGCACAACCGCTTTACCGGTCAGATCTGCGAGAACATTCTGCCAGTTGGTTTCAACAAATTCATATCCGACGCCAAGGTGTGCTGAAAAAAGCTTCATCAATTCAACATCCAGCCCAGCCTTCTCGGTCGTAACAAAGTTAGCATACACAATGCCCAAATGGCGTAGTTTGCCTGATTTGAGAATATCAGCCAAATCTCCTGCGCTCGAATGTCCGGCTGTTACTGTTATCCACATAAACAATCCGGTCAATATCAGCAGCGTCCTTCCGATGATACATCCCAATTTCATGTTAATTCCTCCGATGAATATTATTTACTGTCAGAATCAGACACATCCGCTTTTCTCTATTTTTGAGGTAAAAGCGGTTGTTTTTCAGCATCCCTTTTGAAAAAGTCACCCAGATAGAGAAACACTGACGGATAGTATTTTTTTACCAATTTTTCATAAGTACCGTTTTTCCAGCAGATTTGAAAGAATCGGTTAAACGAATCAAGAAGTTCCGTCGAGGATTTATCTACGGCAACGCCCATCAGTTGCAGAGATGAAACCGGTCCGATCACCTTTATATCTTCCGGCCATTTCTGTAATGCGATAAGAACATCGGGAATATCAAGCAAGGTCGCATCAGCAGCGCCGTTAATTATCGCCGGAGCCATTTCGCTTAAATTCTGGCTGGCTGTATATAACCGGATTTCCGTGCTTTTCACAGGCAGATCATAGAGATCGGGATCAAGGCAGGTTCCTTTCATGGCGAGAACAGAACGTCCGGAAAGCAGTGCCATGACCCGTTGAATATCAGTCTCTGTTTTGCCGCTGGGTTCAATCGGTTTGATGGAAGAGTCGGAGCGGGCGACCATCCATACGCCGGTAGGAAAGGTCGGTATTGAAAATGCTACAATTTTTTCACGCCACGGTAATATCGTGAGACCGTTGGCAATAATATCACCCCGAATCGGAACTTTTCCGATTACCACAGCGTTATCGCCTTCATTACGAATTTTTTTACCGGAAATATCTCCGAAAATGTCAGACCAAGTGGTATTTATCCATTCATAGCGGACGCCGAGATGCTTCGCAAAAAGTTTCATCAGTTCCACGTCCAAACCGTCAACCCCGGCTTCCGTCTGCCTTACAAAATTGGCATAAGGGATACCGATATGGCGCAGAACACCCCGTTGTCTGATTTCTGCCAAATCCGCAGCATAAGCCATAGACGTCAGCAAACAGCAGGATAAAGCTGCCCCAATCACGACCACTCGGATATTTTTTGATAAAAAGAATAATTTCATCTTATTATCCTTTATTTAAATGCTCACCATCAGAGTCAGGTGCAATTGAGGATTAGATTTTATTAGCAAATTTCATCATATATTTTTTAATCTGAGCTTTGTCAATAATTTTTTGAAAATTAAGTTATTTAAATTGCAGATAATGAGATAAAAAAATAACCTGAGTTTGATGGGTTATATTATAATACTAGTATGTTGTACATACAATATTTCGGAACAAAAAGCGACTCATTCTCACAAAGGGGTATGACAATCGGAAATTGAACTGAAACAAGTCATCAGTGAACCACTACCTTGAAAAAAATCCCTTCTCCGTTTCAGGCGAAAGGATAGGAAACAATAACTACGGCGCCAGTTTAAGGCGCGTCCGCATCTCTTCAGCATTCAATTTCTGTAAAAAACCCGGATTACGAAACCAGATGGCATTAAAACGGAAGTCAAACATCTCATGGATGGCATCGTCTGCTGCCCAATTTCCCTTCACTATCCGATATGTTGCAACATTGTATCCTGTCCGATCCCTTCCTTCGGCGCAGTGTATAAATACCGGCAGGTTTTTCGGGTCTTCAAGTATTTTTAAAAATATGATGAGATTCTGTTCTTCCGGATGCCATGCACGCTGAGGTATCCACAGGTATTGAAGCTTTGTTCCGGCAAGCAGCGGGAAATCATCATGGTCATGCCGCAGATTAATGATGGTCTTTGCGCCTGCCTGTTCCAGCTTTCGGAACGCATCGTTTGTTCCGGGTTGAGCGCCCCGCCACAAAACGCCGGGACTTAATACCGCGAAGTTTTCAATACCGTCAAGCTTGATGCCGTTGATGGTACAATTATCACACGGCTTGTCCCAAGTACGCGTGGGCGGCGTTGTCGGACGGGTTGCACATCCGGAGACTAAGAGTATGCAAACAAAAGAATAAATCATAACTGTGCGAATCATGTTTTCCCTCCTCAGTGATGGGGATTCTACGGACAGACTGAAATTATCGGATCAGTTTTCTTCTGATATTGACCTTTTCCTTATTATCAGGTAATTTATACTTATTCCCTGTCTTGCGTCAAGAACTATCAGACAGGACAAAATATCAATTCAGAGGTTGACAGTCCGATATGACATCACAAAAAACCGCATTTACCGTAGGATTATTCACCATTGCAGGGCTTGCGATTGCGATTACCGCAATTATATGGCTTGGCATGTCCAACTATTTCCAGAAAAGCCGCAATTATGTGGCATATTTTGATGAATCTGTTCAGGGATTGGATAAAGATTCCGCCGTTAAATATCGGGGCGTTGCCATCGGACGGGTGAAAAGCGTCGGGGTAGCGCCGGATGGAACGCTGATCGAAGTGGTTTTAAGTATTGATATTGAAACGGAAATCAGCCCTGAAAAAATAACCGCGCAGCTAAAATCTGTCGGCATCACCGGCATTATGTTTATTGAGTTGGACATCAAGCGCGAAGGCGAAGCAGACGTTTCTCCGAAAATCAGTTTCAAGCCCGGATATCCGATGGTTGCCACAAAGCCGTCCGGTGTAAAATTGCTGATGGATGGCGTGGATGCTGTGCTGGTTCATGTAAAAAATTTTGACAGCAAAGGCATATCGGATCGCTTTAAAAATGCGATGGATAACTTCAATAAGGCAGTGGAAGATGCTCAGATTCAGAAAGTATCTTCAGATGTCCGGGGGACTCTGGCAAGAATTGAAACCGTATTGGATTCTGAAAAGTGGAAACATATTATTTCGTCTTTGGAACACTCCGGCGCGTCTTTGGAACGTCTGATGATCAATGCGGATAAAAGCGTTGCTGATGTAAAAAATATCACGGCAACTGCCAGTCAGACGGTGAGCAGAGCGGATCATCTGCTGGCAAATTCGTCAAAAGATATTCAGGAAGCCATCGGCAGTCTCAACAACACGGTCAGAAATATGGAAACATTTATGGCTGAAGGAACGGGGCTGGTAAGAAACTCCGATCTGCGGATGGCGGCAATTCAGCGGCATCTGCTGGTAACGCTTCAGAATCTTGAAAAAGCCAGTGATGGGCTGAATGCGTTTGTGGAGGTCATTTCAGATCGTCCGTCCAGACTGATATTCGGAGAGCCTGTTCCCAGCAGTAAAGAAAGTGCGGAATTTTATGAAAAGACTGAAAAATAAGATGGAGGTATTTTATGGATTCTCAGGTAATTGAACAGGGCTTTCAGAAAGTCTGGCAGATGTTTCAGGAAACAGACCGC
>DYRC01000375.1 GCA_020718925.1 Desulfonema limicola | reverse complement strand
TTTGAGGTTAATGTATTAACCGCAACTTGATTTGCGGCTCATAAAACTCAAAATATGAGCTACAAAAATTCAGATAGGAGATAGTCATGTTCAAAGACCCGGAATATTACATACAAGGCGTTTTGGATCGCAACCGCCTGATGCTTGCGCGAACCATTACCCTGATTGAAAGCTCGCTTGCCGCGCATCAGGAAATGGCAAGAACGATTATTGACAAACTGCTTCCTTATACCGGAAAAGCGGTTCGGCTGGGCATTACCGGCGTTCCGGGTGCGGGCAAAAGCACGTTTATCGAAAGTTTCGGCACGATGCTGACCGGAAAAGGGCATCGGGTGGCGGTTTTGGCGATTGATCCGAGCAGCACCAAAAGCGGCGGAAGCATCTTGGCTGATAAAACCCGCATGGAAAAGCTTTCGGTTGATCCCAATGCGTTTATCCGTCCGTCTCCGTCCGGCGGCACTTTGGGCGGCGTTGCCCGGAAAACCCGTGAATCCATGCTGATATGCGAAGCTGCGGGCTTTGATGTGATTATTGTTGAAACGGTCGGCGTGGGGCAGTCTGAGACCACAGTTGCGTCAATGGTGGACTTTTTCTTAGTCCTGATGATTTCAGGCGCGGGTGATGAACTTCAGGGCATCAAAAAAGGCGTTTTGGAATTGGCGGACGCGCTTGCCATCAACAAAGCTGACGGCGACAATATTTCTCGTGCAAAATTGGCGCAAAAAGATTATGAAATTGCCATGCACCTGCTGACGCCTGTTTCGCCGAATTGGTCTCCGCCGGTGCTGACATGCAGTGCGAAAACAACAGATGGCTTGGAAGATGTTTGGAATACGATTCTCAATCATCGCAATATTTTTGCTGCAAGCGGAGAGCTTGATACAAAGCGGCGGGAACAGGCAATAGAATGGATGTGGTTTTTGCTCAGAGAAGGGCTTCAGGATTGGTTTTTCAGAAATCCGAAAATTCAGGACTTGCTTCCGGCAATTAAGCAGGAGGTTGAAAGAGGCGCGAAAGCACCTACGGTTGCAGCAGGTGAGCTGCTGTGTTTTCTTGATAAAATTCAATAAAGGATTAAAATAAATGAAACATTTTATCTTGTTACTGGTTATGGCTGCTGTAATGTGCGGACAAGCGCAAGCCGGAGAAAAATTTGCCCATGCAAAGCCGTTCACAAACAGCATCAGTATGAAATTTGTGTATATTCCGCCGGGTACGTTTATGATGGGCAGCCCGGAAAATGAGCCGGAAAGACATAATAATGAGACGCAGCATAATGTAAAGCTGACCAAAGGATTTTATATGCAGACTACCGAAGTAACGCAGGGTCAGTGGAAAGCCATCATGGGCAATAATCCCAGTCATTTCAAAGATTGCGGAGATAACTGCCCGGTGGAAATGGTGTCGTGGGATGATGCTCAGGTATTTATCCGAAAGCTGAATCAGAAAGAAGGCACAAATAAATATCGGCTGCCGACAGAATCGGAATGGGAATATGCGGCAAGAGCGGGAACGAAAATGACTTTTGCATTCGGGAATTGTCTGTCAACATCTCAGGCAAATTATGACGGCAATTATCCGTTGAAAGGCTGCTCCAAAGGAACATTTCGGAAGAAGACGGTTTCCGTAGGAAGTTTTTCGCCGAATGTCCGGGGGTTGTATGACATACACGGAAATGTGAAAGAGTGGTGTCAGGATGTTTATACCGGAGATTATCAGAGCCGTTCTGTAACCGAATACACAGGTTCCGGCGGCGGTTCGACACGGATTTTTCGCGGCGGCAGTTGGAGTTACGAGGCTCGTGACTGCCGGTCAGCAAACCGGGACAACTTTTCGCCGGATAATCGGGTTGACGACCTTGGCTTCCGGCTGGTGCGTTCTGAGTAGGTTGAATCAGGATGTGGGTTGTCTGAACCATAATTTTCAGGATTAAAAGATTGCCGGGATTTTTTAATCCTGTTAATTCTCAAATCCTGTGAATCCCGGTTCAGACAACAAAAAGAAAGGAAAACTGACTATGGAAGATGTTCTGACAATTCGTATCCCGAATGAAATCAGTCATGTATTGAATCGCACCCCCGAAGAATTAGGGCGTGATATACGCATATATGCTTCGCTGATGCTGTTTCGTCTCGGAAAATTGTCTTCCGGGTCAGCAGCGTTGATGGCGGGCATTCCGCGAGTGATGTTTCTTGATTTATGCTCGGTTTATAAGATTTCCATTTCTCAGATTACAGCAGGGGAATTGAGGCAAGAGGCTTTCGATGAATAAAATTGCTGTTGTCTGCGATACTTCGTTACTGCTCTATCTGGGAAGGATTCATAAGGCGGAATTGCTGACTTCGCTATATGAACGGGTGTATGTTCCGAAACAGGTCGTATCCGAATTGGATGCCGGACGTCTGCTCAGAGGAGATACCATTGATCCGAGACAGATCAGCGGAATCAGCATAATATCAGTATCTCAGAAAAAAATTGATGCTTTACCGCCGAAGCATTTGGGAATCGGTGAGAAGTCTGTTATATCATATACCCTGAATAACAAAGAATATTTGGCAGGCATAGATGACCATGTTGCCAGAGTTTTGGCAGAACAACTCGGAATAAAAGTTATCGGTATCATCGGAATTTTATTGAAGGCAAAGAATAAGGGTTTTGTTTCACAGATAAATCCGTTGCTGAAAGCTGTTCGGATTCAGGGATTTCATATAGCTGAGGATTTGTATGAAGAGGCTCTGTGTTTGGCAGGTGAACGATAAAAAAATGGTATCAATTTGAAAGGAGTCCGTTAAAAGGCAGCATGAAAGAGAGGTACTGAATATGATAGAATCTGCATTGGCAACAATTGAACGGGAAACTGAAAATCTCACGTTACAGGAACAGTTGAAATTGCCGGAATCGCTTGTCCGCCAGATCAGAAAAAAGAGCAGCCCTGTCAGGAAACAACTTGATTGGAGAGAACTTTACGGGCTTGGTTCGGGCTTGTGGAACGGAGAGGACGCACAGGATTATGTGAACCGATTGAGAGAAGAACGATGATGCTTGCTGATAGATTGATACTGTGTTTTTAGGAGGAACAATGATTATGAAAGAACTGCTCAAAAAAGATATTGACCATATACAGGCGATAGAATGGGAACAGGTCCGACATCAATATCCTCAGAAATGGCTGTTGATAGAAGCAGTCAAAGCTCACAGCGATTCGGGCAGACGGATTTTGGAGTATATTGCGGTAATAGATGTGTTCTCCGATTCGGTCGAAGCTATGAAATGTTATAAGAATCTTCATAAAGAGTTGCCGCAACGCGAACTTTATGTTTTCCATACGGACAGGAAAGAATTGGATGTATCTGAACGAAGATGGCTGGGGATTCGGAGTATTCAATGAAAATAAATCTCAATCAGGGATTAGGATATGTTTCGGTCTTGCTGAACTGCCGGAACAGACAGATTCTTCTGAATAATGTACTGCTTGACACAGGCTCTGCCGGAAGCATATTCTCAGCAGACAGACTTTTGGAAATAGGATTGAAAATAGAACCTTATGATAAAGTTCGTCAGATTCGGGGAGTTGGCGGTACGGAGTTTGTTTTTATGAAAACGATTGACAGGCTTTCCGTAGGAAAATTAGAAACAGATAATTTTGAAATCGAAGTCGGATCAATGGATTACGGAATAGAACTTGACGGAATTCTCGGATTGGATTTCATGCTTCAGGCAGGTGT
>DYRC01000002.1:26877-41365 GCA_020718925.1 Desulfonema limicola | reverse complement strand
TTATGTTATGGGTATAGATTATAAAAATAACTTTTTTCATATCAATTCAAACCACAAAAAATATAAATCATCAAAATATGTAGCTAAAAATACCAAATCATCGAAATATGATCAAGCAAAAAATCGCGCAAAATCCCGAAAACAAATTTTAGGAGTTTGACGGACGATTATCGCTTATCCCTTCCATAGCCTGACTACCAGCGTTATGAACAGAATCATAAATACCATCAGAATAAAAATTTTGATGAATTGCTGTCCTTTTCGGATGGCTAATGTGCTTCCCAAATATCCCCCTAAAATATTTGCCAATGCAATCGGAATGCCTATGCTGTATAACACTTTATCCGCAATTGCAAAGGTAAAAAATGAGCCGATGTTTGACGCCAGATTGAAAACCTTTGATATGGCAGAGGCGTTGATCAGTTCTAAGCCTAAGAATATGTAAAATCCGAAAATTAGAAATGTCCCGGTTCCGGGTCCGAAAAATCCGTCATAGAATCCGATGATAAAGCAGAACAATGGAATATAAACATAAAGCTGCTTTTTTGAAAACTCAGATACCGATGTTTTTAACTGTTTGTTGGGGATAAACATCGCTATCGCCGTGATTGGCAGTAGCGAGATGATGATTTTTGCTGTTGTTTTCGGGTCAAAATATAAAATAAGTTTTGTTCCGATCACCGAACCGGTAATGGAAAATGCCAGACCGCAGGCGGCTATTTTCCAGATAACCTTTTTGCTTTTCACAAAATTAAGCAAGGCAGCGGCTGTCCCGAAAAGAGAGGCGAATTTATTTGTTCCCAATGCTGACTGCGGCAAAATCCCGGCAATCAATAATGATGGCATCAGGATCAATCCGCCGCCGCCTGCAATGCTGTCAAGAAATCCGGCTAAAAATGACATAAAGCAAAGGATTAAAATAGTTGATAATTCCATTAATTATGATTTGTCCTTTTTCAAACTCACCTAACCTAACCCCCCGGCCCCCTTCCCTGAAAGGGAAGGGGGGGAGACATCATCGGTACTCCCCTCTCCTTTCAGGGGAGGGGTCGGGGGAGGGGTGCTATTATGATGTCTATAACGTCAATACCCTTTTCAGGTCAACATCTATTTCAGTATCGGAAAATCCGTAACGCTTTTCTTGACTTTTTTTCAGATATACGCCATTTTATAGATTCATCTTTTATCTGAAATCAAAATTTGTCTGAACATAAGGAGACTGACATGGCTGAAATCGTAAAAAAAGAAGTATGCAAATGCGTCAATTGCGGAAATGAAGCGGAAATGGTGGTTACCTGCTCACTGCCTGACGAACCGGCGGGAAAACCCGCCGCGCCCGCCCCAAAAGCCGAGCATCACAAAGTCAAAGGCACGGGCGTTTGTTCGCATTGCGGCAATGAAGCAGATATGTGGATAGACATATAAACGAGGTAGAATCATGGAACAGGAATGCAGACCGATGCTGAATACCGGTCTTCGCGGCGTGATCGTTGCCAGCACGAAAATCAGCGACGTTCAGGGCGAAGTCGGAAAGCTGATTTACAGAGGCTATCTGGTCGGCGATTTGGCTCAGAAAGCAACTTATGAGGAAGTTGTTCACCTGCTGATGTATGAGAGCCTGCCGAACAAAGCCGAACTTGAGGCGTTCAAAAAACGGCTTTGTGCTGAAAGAGCCATTGCGCCCGAAGTGATTACCGCGCTCAAGACCCGTCCCCAAACTGCTTTGCCGATGGACATCATGCAGGGAGCGGTCGCTTTGTTGGCGCACCATGATCCGGATGTGAATGATCCGTCAAAAGAAGCGGCTGAACGCATGGCAATCCGGCTGATAGCCCAACTGCCGACCGTGTTAGCCGCGTGGGAGCGGATCCGCAATGGCAAATATCCGGTTGCGCCTTCATCTGAACTCGATCATGCGGCAAATTTTTTGTATATGCTCAATGGTGCGGCTCCGGATCCCGAAGCTGCCAGATTTTTTGATGTGTGTTTGGTGCTTCATGCCGAGCATTCGTTCAATGCGTCAACATTTGCGGCAAGAGAAGTGGCGTCAACACGGGCGCATTTGTATGCGGCAATCGGCGCGGCAATGGGCGCGTTGTCCGGTGAGCTTCACGGCGGCGCAAACACGCAGGTTATGAAGATGCTTTTAAAAATCGGCAGCGTTGAGAATGTCGAAAGCTATATCAATTCAGAGCTTGAGGCAGGACGCCGAATCATGGGCTTGGGACATGCGGTTTATAAAGTGGATGATCCCAGAGCCTTGATTTTAGCCCCGATGTCTCAGAAAATGGGACAGAAAGTCGGACAGCCCCAGTGGTACGACATATCCAAGTCTTTGGAAATAAAGTCCAAAGAAGCGTTCAAGAAGCGAAAGAGCATGGATATTTTTGTCAATGTTGATTTTTACAGCGCATCATTGTATTATACTATGGGAATTGCGACGGACTTGTTCACGCCGTTATTTGCAATTTCACGGATTGCGGGCTGGAGTTCGCATGTCATTGAAGAGCGGTTTGCACAGGCTGCGGAAAAGCCGGAACTCTACCGCCCCGAATCCAAATATATCGGTGATTACTGCGGTCCTGACGAATGTAGTCTGGAAACTCTTGAGAATCGGAAGTAAGCCTTGCTGGTAAATCAGAATATGAGAATGACTCGTCAGCGCAAAGTGATTCTGGAACTGCTGCGGCAGCGCAACACTCATCCGAGCGCTGACGAAGTTTATCAATGGGTGCGTCCGCTGATGCCGCGCATCAGTCTGGGAACCGTCTATCGGAATCTGGAAGTGCTTTCCGAATTGGGCGAAATTCAGAAGATTGAGGTGAGCGGCACTATCAAGCGGTTTGACGGCAATCCGGAAAAGCATTACCATATCCGATGTATGAATTGCGGACGCTTGGATGACGCGCCGATGAATTTTTTAAGCAATATCGAAAGCGAAATCTGCTCTTCTACCGATTATAAGGTGATGGGACATCGGCTTGAATTTATAGGGCTTTGTCCTGAATGCTTTACGAAAGCGTCTTCTCGCTGGTAAGAAAGCGATGCGCGGCATCAGAGGTTTTTCTTCCCGAAGAGGTGCGGATAATAAAGCCGATTTTGAGCAGATACGGCTCAATCACATCTGCCAGCGTATCGCTTTCTTCCTGAAGCGTTGCCGCAATTGCCTCAATGCCCACAGGTCCGCCGTTATAAAAATCAATGATGGTTTTCAGATAGCGGCGGTCAAGATTTGTCAATCCTTGTTTATCCACGCCTTCCAACAGCAGCGCGGCATCCACCGTATCTTTGCTGATTTTCCCATCTCCGCGCACCTCGGCATAATCTCTGACGCGCTTTAACAGCCGGTTCACAATCCGGGGCGTTCCTCTGGATCGTCTTGCCAGTTCTGCCGCGCCGGGTTCATCAATTGTGATGTTCAGCAGGGCTGCCGAGCGCCGGGCAATGGTGATCAGGTCTTTTTCCTCATAAAAATCAAGGCTTCTGAAAATGCCGAATCTGTCGCGCAAAGGCGCGGATAACAACCCCACCCGCGTAGTCGCGCCCACCAGACAGAAGCGGTTTAAGCGATAGCGATGACTTCGGGCATGAATGCCTTTGTCAAACACAAAATCCACCGCAAAATCTTCCATTGCCGGATATAAAAATTCCTCAACAGCTTTGGGTGTGCGGTGAATTTCATCCACAAACAACACATCTCTTTCATCTAAATGCGTTAAGATGCCGATCAGATCGCCGCCTTTTTCCAATGCGGGTCCCGACGTAACGGTAAGTTTGCCGCCCATTTCATTGGCAATGATATGCGCGAGCGTGGTTTTGCCAAGTCCGGGCGGACCATGAAACAGAATGTGATCCAAAGGTTCAGATCGTCCTTTGGCTGCTTCGATAGCAATTTTAAGCGTTTCCACGACTTCCGGCTGCCCCACATAATCGCTTAATTTGTCCGGGCGCAGAGACAGAATTTCCGGTTTTTCATCTTCCGGAACAGATTCGCTATTCACAAGCCCTTGTTTTTTTGATGAATATGTAAATATCTTGTTCGCCATAAACTAATTTTCCTGCACAGGGACAGATGCTTTGTAAAAGATCGCGCTTCCCTTGATTTTATATTGATTGACTGCGGCAGGCACGAGGATGGACATTCCTTTTTTTACAGAAAGGCTCTGATTTGCAAAGGCAACTTTGGCAGAGCCTTCGACACACAGTAAAATCTGAGCGCTTTGGACAGAAAAAACCGCTTCTTTTTTTCCGGTAGTAACCACTGAAAGAAGAAATTCTTCCGCATCACAGGGATAAATACTTTCAGTATCGCTGATATGCTTTGGCAACACTATCGAAACATCAATTGCTTCAAATTTCAGCACCTTCATCAGTTCCGGTACGTCAATATATTTGGGCGTCAATCCGCCGCGAAGCACATTATCCGAATTTGCCATCAGTTCAATTCCGAGTCCGTCCAGATAGGCGTGAGGTTCTCCTGAAGGCAGAAAAATCGCCTGCCCCGGATCAAGGCAGACAATATTCAGAAATAACGGAGCTAAGATGCCGATGTCTTCGGGATAATCTTCATACAAATCAATCACCCAGCGGAATGCCCGGCGCTCGCCCAGCCGTTTTTCCGATTCTGCCACTGCCGTTGTAATAATCTGTTTTTTTCTATCCGCTTCCAGCGTCATCAGCGAATAAAGAAACCACATCAGGACATCATTGGGCGTCTGCGTTGAATTGAGAATATCGAGTTCCCGCTTTAATTCTTTGGCACCGATCATATTGATCAGGGATATGATTTCAGGAATTTTGCGAAAACCCTTCAATCCCCAGAACTGCGTTATTGCACAGAGACATTCGGGTTTGTGATTGGCGTCTTTATAGTTGCGATTAGGAGCGCTCAGGGATATTCCCAATGAATTTTCCCGCTCAAACCCTTCTGCTGCCTGATGTCTGCCGGGGTGCGCCTGAATGGACAACGGTTTTGCCGCCGCAAGAATCTTGAACAGATAAGGCAGTTGCTTATCAAATTTTTTTGCCGCAGTTTTTCCGAGAATCTCTTCAGGATATCTTTCAATCAGTTCCGGCAAAGCGACCTGTCTGCCTTCATATTCGACCAATGACGGTGCTTTTGGATGCGCTCCCATCCACAGTTCTGCCTGCGGATTGCCGGACGGCGTCTGTCCCAGCAGTTCCGGTATTGCCGTATAAGACCCCCATGCGTATTCCTGTATGGTGTTTTTCAAGACAGTGATGGTTTTCATGTTGCCCCCCTGAAATTTTGAAAAAATAGCAAATTGACAAATGTATAAATTTACCCTAAGAGATTACCATGAAACAAGCTACACGGGCAATGAAATTTCTGAATCAAAAGCGCATTGCATTTGAGGTCATCGAATACGAGCATGAAGAGAAAGGCGCGGCGTTTGCGTCTCAGGCTACCGGCTTTCCACTGGAGCGAACCATCAAAACGCTGGTTGCGGATTTGGGCGATAAACGCTATGCCTTAGCGCTGATGCCCGGAACCAAGCAGTTGAACCTCAAGCGACTGGCACAGGTTTTCGGTGTCAAAAAAGCGGCTATGGCGGACAGCGCATCAGCAGAGCGACTGACCGGCTATCTGGTGGGTGGCATCAGTCCCTTCGGAACAAAACAGCGGCTGTCGGTCGTCATGGATGCAAGCCTGATAAACTATGACAAAATAGTGATTAATGCGGGACAGCGGGGAAGCATGTTGAAAATGTCGCCGGATGATATTGTGAAGGCTTTGGAGTGCAAAGTTTCGGAGTTGGGATGAGATGAGAAAGAATATCTTTAAAACAGAAGGGGTTGTTCTTTATAATCACGATGTCTTAACTCTGTATGATGAATGGGCATCGCCGAATGTGATTATTTCCGACGGCGGTTACGGCGTATCCGGATTTAAAGGAGATGCTAATGAGCCTTCAGGATTGAAGGCGTGGTATCAGCCTCATATCAAAATATGGTCAGAGCGGGCAAAACCCGGCACCACCTTGTGGTTTTGGAATACGGAAATAGGCTGGGCAACGGTACATCCTTTGTTGGATGAAAGCGGATGGGATTATATCTGCTGTAATATTTGGAATAAAGGTATTCGGCACATTGCCGGAAACTGCAATCTTCCCATTCTGAAAAATTTTCCGATTGTTACGGAAATATGTGTGCAATATGTCAGACGACCCGAATTTCATATTGATGAGAAAAAACTATCGCTCAGAGAATGGCTCAGATACGAATGGGAAAGAACGAAATTGCCGCTTTCCAAAACAAACGGAGCGTGCGGTGTTGCAAATGCGGCAACCCGTAAATACTTTACAAAAGATCATCTGTGGTACGCGCCTCCGCCCGAAGTTTTCAGTAAGCTGGCAGATTATGCCAATCAATATGGTGCAGAGGAAGGAAAACCTTATTTTACTGTTGATGGAAAACAGCCGATGACTCTGAAAGAATATAAAAATTTATTTGCAAAATTTGATGGCAAATATGGGATTACAAATGTGTGGGAACATCCGCCGCTTCATAATGGCGAAAGAGTGAAATTGTCCGGCTCAACAAAGTATGCTCATCTGAATCAGAAGCCGCTTAAACTTATTGAGCTGATTCTTGAGGTATCATCTGAGCATGGCGATATGATATGGGAGCCTTTCGGCGGGCTATGCACAGCCGCTCTTGCATCATATATCACAAAGCGCAAAGCGTACTGTGCAGAAATTGATAGCGATATTTTTGATTTGGCTGTTGGGAGATTTTACTCCTACATAGGCGAAATGTTTAGCAATCATCAGATTTGCGGAGTCATATAATGTCCGAACCATCCGAAGTCATGCCTGATAAAAAATGGACTCATTATAAACTATGGGAAAGGATAAAAGCGATTTTTTATTCTCTGCCCAATCACTTTGAGACAGAGTTGGTCATCAGGGGAATCAATGTTACTGAAATATTTTCAGTCGGCAGCGCATTTTCGACTGTAATCGAAACACAAGCTGTTACCCTGCTCAATGGTCTGCGTAACCTGTGGGATTCTGACAACCGCTACTCAGAGTACGCTTTTGTCCGGCAATCTCAGACTTTTCCTGATGTCTTGCTCAGAAATCTGCATAATGAAAATGATATTCTTTTCGGAATAGAACTGAAATCATGGTATGTTCTGAGCAAAGAAGGGGAACCGAGTTTCAGGTATCAGATAAGTCCTGAAGCCTGTGCTGATGCTGACCTGCTTGTGGTCATCCCGTGGCTGCTTTCAGAAGTGATTTCAGGCACTCCGCGATTACTGACACCTTATACCGAATCAGCAAAATACGCTGCCGAATATCGGAATTATTATTGGCAGAAGTCGCGGTCAGGACGCGGTGAAAATGCAGCTATCCGCAAACCTCCTCCTGAAAACAGACATCCTTATCCTAAGAGTAAGCAACACGCCTCTGATGAAGCTGAAAATGATAAAGGCGGAAACTTCGGCAGAATTGCCAGAGCCGGTATTCTTGATAACTATATCGCCGACATCAAAGCGCATGACTACTTAGGCATCAGAATTGCTCATTGGATAACTTTCTTCAAAGCTATCTCCGAAACAAGCACAGACGTTGAAATTGACAAAAAGCTTCAGCGTCTGAAAAATCAGATACAGGCAGAGTTATCGGAAAATGAAAAAGATAACTCACAATATCGGAAAATTTTTCTTGAAATTGTAAATCGCTTTGAAGAACTATGGGAGAAAAAGCCTTGAAATACAAACTTCTCCACATCCACACCATCGGCTGTCAGATGAACGTCTATGACGCAGAGCGGATGGCAGGCGGATTGAAAACAATAGGATACGAACTCACGCCGTTTCCCGAATCCGCAGACCTGATTATTGTCAACACCTGCGCCATTCGGGAAAAAGCCGAGCAGAAAGTCTTCAGCTTTCTGGGCAGCCTGCTGACATTGAAAACCAAAAAGCCGGACTTGCTCATTGCTGTCGGCGGATGTGTGGCACAGCAGGAAGGCAGAAAGATTCTGAGGCGTGCGCCATACACAGACGTAATCTTCGGCACTCATGCGGTGGGACGGCTGCCCCGCCTGATTGAGCAGGCTGAACTGGGCATACGACCGGTCGTGGATATTGAGTTATCCGAACAGATTGAAGAGAGCGATTTTTTCCTCAAAGCAGTCAGCGATGAGAGCATCAGCCGCTTTATAACCATCATGCAGGGCTGCGATAATTTCTGCGCGTATTGCGTGGTGCCGCATGTGCGGGGCAGGGAAATCAGCCGGATACCGGAAAGTATTTTGGAAGAAATTCGGGATTTGGTCGCCAGCGGCGTGAAGGAAGTAACGCTTCTGGGGCAGAATGTGAACAGTTTCGGCAAAAAGCAATGCCTATGCTCTTTTCCGGAATTGCTGAAAATGGTGAGCAGAATTGACGGGCTTGAGCGGATTCGCTTTACTACCTCTCATCCCAAAGATTTATCCGAAGACCTGATGGCGGCATTCAGAGACCTTGATAAATTATGCAAACATATTCATCTGCCGGTACAATCCGGATCTGACCGGATTTTAAAAAAGATGAATCGGAAATATACGCGCGATATTTATCTTGAAAAAATCGCAAAACTTCGTCAATTTTATCCCGAAATTGCGGTGAGCAGCGATATAATTGCGGGCTTTCCCGGAGAAACGCGTACAGATTTTGAAGATACTCTTGAGTTGATAAGACAGGTGGAATATGATAGTCTGTTTGTCTTTAAATATTCGGATCGCCCATCGGCTCCGGCATCCCGTTTTTCTGACAAAGTGCCGGATAAAGAAAAAAAAGCCCGGCTTGATGAACTGCTGGAACTTCAAGGCAGATATACGCTTGAAAAGAATCAAAAACTTATCGGAAAAACCGAACAGATTCTGGTGGATGGTTTCAGCCGCAAATCGGAAAAAGCCGGAGAAATTCAATGGATGGGACGAACATCCGGCAATAAAATTGTGAATTTCACCTGTAATTCAGACACAGGCTTAAAAGGCAAAACGATTCCGGTCAGAATAGAAACCGCGTTTCCCCATTCTCTGAGAGGAACGCCGGTTAAGACAGAACCCGAATAAAAAAAGGAGAATACGATGCTGCATAAAGTAAGCATAGCAAGCATGATAATGGATACTGCGTCCAATACGCCGGTTATCACGTTGAAATCAGAAGAAGACGGACAGACCATTTCGATATGGGTAGGGCTTTTGGAAGCTACGGCAATTGCATCTGTGCTTCAGCGTATCAGATTCGAGCGCCCCATGACGCATGATTTATTTAAAAATTTCACAGATATGCTTAATTTCAAGGTTTCCAAAGTAGAAATCTGCGATCTCAAAGATAATACCTTTTACTCCCGGATTTATTTTACTTCCGAAGACAGAACTCTGAGTCTGGATGCCCGCCCCAGCGATGCGATTGCCATTGCATTGCGATACGGTGCGCCGATGTATGTGGATAATGATGTGATTATAAAATTAAAGACAGATGAAAAAATTCCCGGCGAAGCGGTGGATAAGTCTGAAGAAGGCAAAAAATGGGCTGAATATCTGGAGAATCTTCCGCCGGAAGAGTTCGGAAGATATAAAATATGAGATTTCAAAAAACAGATTCAAAAAAGGATGACAATGGCAGAGCATATTGAATCAGAACAGATATTAAAAATGCCGGTGGTGAGCTATGACGAAATTCGCATCCATCTCAGATCCGGCGATATTTTATTTGCTTCAGGAGATTATCTTGTCTCTGAGGCAATCCGGACCATGACCAACTCCCCTTGGAGCCACGTTGGAATCGTGTTTCGGATGAACAGCATTGAACGGATTCTGCTCTTGGAAAGCGTGGAGGATATGGGAGTGCGTTTTGTGCCGCTGTCCAAATATTTATCAGATTATGAAAACACAGAGCCTTATCAAGGCAGAATCGTTCTTGCCCGATGCAGCGACCTTAATCCTTCAGGTATCGCAGCATTGGCAAAGTTCGGAATCAACGAGCTGACCCGCCCCTATGACAAAGATGAAATTGCAAAAATCATTGCCCGGATTGCGCTGGGCTATGGTAAAAAAGAGCGGGATCGGGAGTATATCTGCTCCGAATTGGTTTATGAATGCTTTTTAAGGGCAAATATAAAGTTTGCCTATAATCCCGATGGGTTTATTTCTCCTGAAGACATTTGGAAAGACAGAAGAATTTCGCTGGTATGCCGGATTCTTTAAAATGATATGGGGATTGACGATGCAAGACTATGTTCACGGATATTCCGAAAAAGAAAAGAGCAGATTGTTTGATCAGGCGGGTACGCTGACCGAACTTCTGCATGGCGATACCTTTTATCCTGCGGGAAGCTCGGTATTAGAAGCCGGATGCGGGGTCGGCACTCAGACAGTGATTCTTGCCAAAAACAGCCCTGACGCGCGGTTCACTTCCATAGATATGTCTCAGGATTCTGTCAATGCGGCAGAGGCGTTAATCCGGCAGGAAAACATATCCAATGTGCGGTTTCAGGTGGCGGATATTTTCAATCTGCCGTTTGAGGCTGAACAATTTGACCATATTTTTGTCTGCTTTGTGCTGGAACATCTGAAAGAACCGGTTGAGGCGTTAATCCGATTGAAATCGGTGTTGAAGAAAGGCGGAACAATTACGGTGATTGAAGGCGATCACGGCTCAACCTATTTTTATCCTGAAAGCCGATATGCACTTCGCGCAATTCAATGTCAGATTGATCTTCAGGCAAAAATGGGCGGAAATTCTCTGATCGGGCGGCAATTGTTCCCGTTATTGAAACACGCAGGCTTTGAGAATGTAAGCGTTTCTCCCCGAATGGTTTATGTGGATTCGAGCAGACCGGAATGGGTGGAAGGCTTTACCAAAAACACTTTTACTGCGATGGTGGAAGGTGTCAGAGAACAGGCGTTGCGTGAAAATCTGATAGATAAAGCAGGCTGGGAAAGAGGCATTGCGGATTTGTATGCGACTGCCGGGGAAGACGGCGTATTCTGTTATACGTTTTTCAAAGGTTTGGGGGTTCAGGAAAATTAAATGAGGATTGAAAGTTTTATCTGGTACAGAGACATTGTGGATAAGCTTATTTGGAAACATAACATATCCCGTGAGGAAGTAGAAGAGGTTTTCCGGAATAAGCCGAAATTCAGAGTGATTGAAAAAGGAAAGGTAAAAAATGAGAATTTATATTCCGCGCGCGGACAGACAGATGCGGGCAGATATCTGATTGTGCTGTTTATATATAAACTGACCAAAGAAGCATTGATTGTTACAGCCCGGAATATGGATTCCAAAGAAAAGAGAAATTATGAGAAAAAATAAAAGAGAAACTTTGCCTGAAGAATTTAAGAACATTGAAGAAGCCGCAAGGTTCTGGGATACTCACAGCTTGGCTGATTATGAGGATTTACAGAGAGATACGGAGTTTGAAGTGGAGTTGAAATCAGAAAAAAATTATTTTGCCGTTGAAAGGGAATTGTCTGATAATATTGATAAATTGGCATATATTAAAGGAGTTCTACCCGAAACATTGGTAAATTTATGGCTCAAAGAGAAAATTCTTGAAAGTCAGAATAACATGGCTTGTGTATAACATTATGATAAACAAGGAGAGTTGACATGAAAAAAACGGTATATGTTGTCGGAATGCTGCTTATTGTAAGCGTATTTGCCGCGAGTTATGCAGATGCGTTTCAGAATCCGACCCTCAAATGGAGAGTGGCTTGCGGCAGTTCATGTGGTCAATCATGGTATTCACCGGTGGCTGTGGCTGATCTGAATAATGACGGGAAAATGGTAGTTATCGGCGCTCAGGGCAATCGGATTTACTGGTTGGACGGCGCGACAGGGAAAACAAATTTTTATGTCCACACAGGATATGATCTGAGTAACACAAGCGATTCAGGCATGGGACGCACATGGCCCCCGATCATTGCTGCGGATATAGACGGGGATGGCAATATTGAAATCATTTCCGCGCATAACCAAGATAAGGAGACGTTAAGTTCATATCTTTCGGTATATTCAAAAGACGGATATTTTAAAACCGGATGGCCCCAATTTCCCACCGGAACTATCCATGAACTCAGAGGGTTATCTGTGTATGATCTGGATTCGGATGGGAAGAAGGAAATCATTGTTACTGCAAGACGCGGCAATCCTGTCAATACATGGGTGTATCAATATGACGGAACGCTGCGGACGGGCTGGCCCCGATTGAGTCCTGATCCTGATGAAACCGCATGGGGCGTTGATAACAATAATCTCGCCGTAGGCGATCTGGACGGCGATGGCAAAGGTGAAATTATTTCCCCTTCGGATACGCATTATATCCATGCCTATAAGCCGGATGGAACGCAGGTTTCTGCCAACTCCATATATAAACGGCCGCCGAATGTTACCGGCTGGAGCGGCAAATGGGGCGATGTCGGAACATGGGAAAGTCTCAATACCGAATTAAGAGGATGGGGAACCTGTAAGACGTCTGACCGCGCTGAAAACTATCGCCCGAATTTCAGAGAAGGCGTTGCCGCAATTACAGACGTGAACAATGACGGGAAAATGGAAGTCGTAGTTACCGGAAACGTTGAGGACTGTCCCGGTAATTGGAAATATACCGGCGTATTTATTTTCAATGCGGATCGGAGCAGATTCAATGCAGACGGATTTGATTGGACGACCGTGCCTATGGATACCGGAGTAGCGTTAACTACAACAAGCATCATTGAGCGCGTCCAGCCGAATCTGGCGGTGGCGGATATTGACGGCGATGGTTTGAAAGAAATCATTTATCCGTCTTATGACGGCAAAGTTCATGCGTTTTGGCTGAATAAAACCCACTGGGCATATTCGGTCTATAACGCTTCCGAAGGCGTTATCCGATTTGCTTCGCCGGCGGCTGTCGCAGATTTGGAAAATGACGGCAAGGCTGAAATTATCTTTACCTCATGGACGCAGAAAAGCAGTAAAAAAATCGGAAAACTGCATATTGTTGATTATCAGGGACATAAGCTTTTTGAACAAGACCTGCCTCTTCAACCCAGCGGCGTTACATCGGACTGGAACGGCGCAATGGCTGCGCCCACGCTTGCGGATATTGACGGCGATGGCAATTTGGAAATGGTGATCAGCACGGTATTTTCCGGCATTGTGGCGTATACTCTTCCTGACACAAGCCAAGCCAAAGTGTATTGGAGCGCGGGGCGTGAGGTTTATCAGCCGCCGGTTCCCTGCACCCAGATAATACAAGGCGATCTTAATAAAGATTGCAGGGTGAATCTGAAAGATGCAATTATCGGGCTTCAGGTCTGTGCTGATTTGAATCCTCTGAACATTGTTTTGACAGGCGATGCGAATAACGATGGCAAAATCGGTCTTGAGGATATTATTTTCATTTTGCAGAAAGTCGCCGGGCTGAGATGAGTGCATCCGAAAACAGAAATTATACCCTTTCAGGCTATTTTGATTGACTTTCTGTTTGAATGTGATAATCCCTAACCTAACATCCTCTCCACTCAGGAGAGGGGCGGGGAGAGGTATATATGAACTTGAATTTTCAAAAAGCATTGGTTACGGGCGGCGCCGGGTTTATCGGCTCGCATCTCACGGAAACCTTAGTTAATATGGGCTGCAAGGTGTCTGTTCTTGATGATTTATCAAGCGGCAGATTATCCAATCTTGAGCATATCAGAGAGCGGATTTCTTTTCATAAAGGCAGAATATCTGACCCGGAGATTATGGCAGCCGCCTGTCAGGGTTGCGAAGTGATTTTCCATGAAGCCGCGCTGGTATCTGTGCCGAAAAGTGTTGAAATGCCCATAGAATCTGCTATGATTAATGACATCGGTACGCTGACGGTGTTGGAAACTGCCCGAAAATGCGGCGTGAAACGGGTGGTGCTGGCAAGCTCCAGTGCGGTTTATGGAGATAATCCCGAATCACCCAAACGTGAAAATATGGCGCCGGAGCCATTGACGCCTTACGCCGTTCAGAAACTTACCGGCGAATTGAATGCCCGCGTGTATCATCTGATGTTCGGTCTTGAAACGGTCTGCCTTAGGTATTTCAATGTATTCGGTCCCCGTCAGGATCCGTCTTCGCCCTATTCCGGCGTGATTTCGATTTTTTTAACCAAAGCTGCATCCCGACAAGCCCCGATCATTTATGGCAATGGCTCTCAAACCCGCGATTTTGTTTTTGTCAAAGATGTGGTAAAAGCAAATCTTCTTGCGGCAATATCGGAGAAAGCTGCCGGAAAAGTGTTTAACGTGGGAACCGGCAATTCTGTAACTATCAAGCATCTGTGGGAAATGATTTGCCGCATGTCTGAGCTTGATATTGCGCCGAATTACGCGCCGTTCCGCTCCGGTGATATTCTTGAATCGCTTGCCAATATTGATCTGGCAAAAGCAGAACTGGGATTTAAGCCGGAATATTCATTTGAACAGGGCTTAAAAATAACGTCAGAATGGTATG
>DYRC01000002.1:17558-26777 GCA_020718925.1 Desulfonema limicola | reverse complement strand
GGAGGTTTTACTGTGGAACTTAGCTATAACAACGTACTTGTAACCGGCGCTGCCGGATTTATCGGCTTTCATCTGTCCAAACGCCTGCTGGATATGGGCTGTCAGGTAAGCGGACTGGATATTTTAACGCCTTATTATGATGTGAAATTAAAGGAAAACCGGCTTAAACAGCTTCAAGCTTATCCGAAATTCACATTTTTCAAGACCGATCTTGCTGACCGACAAGGCGTGGATGCTATTTTCAAAGAAAAAAACTTTGATGTGGTGGTCAATCTTGCGGCACAGGCAGGGGTGAGATATTCGCTTACAAATCCATATTCTTATGTAGAATCCAATCTCATGGGATTTGTCAATATTCTGGAAGGATGCCGCCATCATCAGGTTAAACATCTGGTTTTTGCTTCGTCAAGCTCGGTGTATGGCGCAAATACCAACATGCCCTTTTCGGTTCATAACAATGTGGATCATCCGGTATCGCTGTATGCGGCAACCAAAAAATCCAATGAACTCATGGCGCACACATACTCCCATCTTTACGGCATGGCGTGTACGGGATTGCGGTTTTTTACGGTTTACGGTCCCTGGGGAAGACCGGATATGGCGTTGTTTCTATTCACCAAAGCGATTTTGGAAGACAAGCCGATTCAGGTGTTCAATCACGGCAAAATGAAGCGGGATTTTACATACATTGACGATATTGTTGAGGGCGTGGTGCGGGTGATGGGGCGCATTCCCGAACCCAACCCGGAGTGGAGCGGCGATCATCCGGATCCCGGCACTTCGTATGTCCGCTATAAAATTTACAATATCGGCAATAATAATCCGGTATTGCTGATGGATTTTGTTACAGCGATTGAAAAGGCTCTGGGGAAAACTGCCAAAAAGGAATTTCTCGGTCTTCAGCCCGGAGATGTGCCTGCTACCTATGCGGATGTTGACGATCTGATAAAAGACGTGGGATTCAAGCCCGGTACGCCGATTGAGGTGGGTATAGAGCGGTTTATCGCATGGTACAGAGATTACTTTAATGTCTGAAGCCTGATAATAATGGATAATATTACAAATCCTCATGATAAGCTGTTTCGGGAGACTTGGAGCGATAAAAAAGTTGCGACTGATTTTTTGCGACATTATCTTCCGCGTGATGTTCTGTCACTGATTGATCTCAATTCTTTAGAGATATGCAAAGATTCCTTTGTAGAAGATGATCTGAAGGAGTATCATTCGGATTTACTCTACAAAGTGCTGTTGGACGGGCATGAGGGGTATGTTTATCTTCTGTTTGAGCATAAAAGTTATCCTGACAGGTTGATTCATCTTCAACTATCGGAATATATGCTTAAAATTTGGCGGCTGAATCTGAAACAGACAAAAAGTCATATTCTTCCGATTATTATTCCGATGGTGTTGTATCACGGTCAGAAAAAATGGAACTATGGCACAAAATTTTCTATGCTTTTTCCTAAGTGTTCAGAAAGATTGTCGGCATATCTTCCTGATTTTGAATTTATTCTTCAAGACTTAACCCAGTATTCGGATGATGAAATCAGAGGAATGGCACTTTCGCGGATCGTTATGCTTTTGTTCAAACACATTTCTGATCCTGATATTGCTCAAAAGCTGCCCGTAATATTTTCATTCATGCGAGAGATAACAGAGTCTGAAGGCGGACTGCGATTTCTTGAAAAAATTCTGCGGTATCTTTCAAACGCTGCGGACGGAATCACTCCGAATGAATTGAAAAGCATTGTGGAAGAATCGCTCTCACAGAAAAAAGGAGAATTGTTTATGACAATTGCGGATATATTAAGGAAAGAAGGATATGAAAAAGGGATTCAACAGGGATTTTTGGAAGCGATTGAATTAGGTCTGAGTCTGAAATTCGGAGATGAAAGTCTGAAAATTATGTCTTTGGTTCAGAAAATCCGGGAGATTGAAAAACTCAAATCCCTTAAAAACGCTATCAGAACTGCAAGAGATATTTCGGATATAACCATAATGATCGAAAACTGACGGAACTATGAGACTGAATCTGACAATCAAACGAATGCTGATAGGGTTGGTGCTTACCGGCGTCAGCGTGGTAATTTTGCTGTTTGTTATCAATCTGCTATCCAATATTGCGCTGATTGACAGCCAGAACCGCTTAACGATGATTGTGCTTCCGCTGGAGAGCGCGAATCAGAAAATCAGGGTGGCAATGGCAAACTTTATTGAGCGGCAGGGACGAATTGCCGGAGCGCGTACCCCTGAAGAGCTTGAACAATTGGCAGTTCGGAAACATCTTGAGGACGAGTTCAAGAAGAGTTTGGAATCGCTTGAAAAACTATCTGCCAAAGAAGAAGACGCTCAGAAAAAAATCAAACGGCTTCAGGATATTTACACGGATTTTCTCACTAAAGACAATCTGATTCTCCAATCTGTGCGGAAAGTGCTGAAACTTGAAAAAGAAACCGATGCGCGGATAGCCATGCTTGATGAGGCACGGACGCAGGTTTATAAAGATTCGGACACGCTTTCTGCAAAAATCAATTTTGAAGCCAAGCGGGAAAAAGTCGCGCTTCGCGGATATATCGGGATGAAAGATAAGCCCGAGGAGATGGAGAAAGCAGTGGCAGAACTGCTCAAAGACGACTTAACCCGAATGCAGGAGCTGAGCAGTGAGTTGAGATTATCGCTTTCTTCAGTGTTCAGCTACGGATGGCAGATACTGCTTGCCAAAAGTCCTGAAAATATTACTTCTTTGAAAGGCAGCGATATTTTATCGGAGTTCAAGCGGGTCCGAACTACTCTGGACGCCTTGAAAAAAGGCGGGGAAAATTCTCCGGATCGGACTGCGATGATCGCTAAAATTGAGAAGAGCTTTGCCGACATCAGAGCCGCATTATCTGATTCAGACACCTCTCTGACCGAACTGCGGCGACAATGGCTTGAAGAACAGCATAAAGTCAAAGAAATAAGAGCGTTGCTCAAAGCAAGCATTGTTTCTATTTCAGGAGGCTTGGAAGGGCTTCAGGTCTTGGGCGAAAAAGTTCGTAACCGCGCTGAGACAGAAGCGGCTGAAGTTACAAGGGATGCCAAACGGATTGTTTCCTTCGTAAGCCTGATTGCCATTGCGTTTATGGCATTGATTGGCTGGCTGATTATCCGGCGGATTGCCATTCCCATTGATCAGGCGGTCAACTTTGCAGACAGCATTGCCAAAGGCGATCTGACGGCGAAGCTCCGGCTGGAGCAAAGCGATCCCATGACCCAATTCCGACTGAACCGCAGCGATGAAATCAGCACATTGCTGTCAAGCTTAAGCGATATGGCATTGGGGCTGAACGGACTGATCGGACAGGTGCAGCGTTCCGGGGAGCAGGTTACCTCTTCTGCCGCAGAGCTTGCCGCGTCTGCCAGACAGCAGGAAGAGGTGATTAAACATCAGACAGAATCTTCCAAGTATGTGGTTTCGGCAGTCAGTGAAATTTCAAAGGTTTCCGATGAACTGGTCGGCACGGTGGAACAGGTTGCCGAGATGTCTCAGGAAACCGCAGCGTATGCCAGCACCGGACAGAAAGACCTTTCGCGGATGGAAGAAGCCATTCATCGCATGGAAACCGCTTCCCGCTCCATTTCCGGAAAACTTGAAGCCATCAATGAAAAAGCGGCAAATATCACCTCAGTCGTAACCACCATCACCAAAGTTGCGGATCAGACCAATCTGCTGTCTTTGAACGCGGCAATCGAGGCGGAAAAAGCCGGAGAATACGGACGGGGATTTACGGTCGTGGCGCGTGAAATCCGAAGATTGGCGGATCAGACGGCGGTGTCAACGCTGGATATTGAGTCTATGGTCAGAGAAATGCAGTCTGCGGTGGCTGCGGGTGTTATGGAAATGGATGCCTTTATTGCCGAAGTTCGCCAAAGTGCTGAAGATATTGCTAAAATCAGTACTCAGCTTACGCTTATTATTGAGCAGGTCAAAACGCTTTCTCCCAGTTTTGAAAACGTCAGCCAATCCATCAGATTTCAATCAGACAGCGCACGAGACATCAATACGGCAATGCTCAATTTAAGCACAGAAATGGAGCAGACGATGGAATCTCTGGGCGAATCTTTTTTAGCTATTGAACAATTGAACGAAGCAGCAAGAGGGCTTCAGGATGAAGTAAGCCGCTTCAAAGTATTTTAACACATAACACTTAACACATAACACTTAACACACATAATGACAGATACCTTAAATCTTACTCAGCACGGAATTATCGTTTTGCTGGTGGATGACCAGCCCATTATCGGCGAAGCCGTGCGCCGGATGCTGTCTGCTGAAAAAGACATTGAATTTCATCACTGTTCAGACCCGACCTCAGCAATTCAGACTGCCAACCGGATTTCCCCTACGGTTATCCTGCAGGATCTGGTCATGCCGGAAATGGACGGTTTGAGGCTGGTGCGCTATTTCCGCGCCAATTCGTCCACGCGCCATGTTCCGCTGATTGTCTTATCCACCAAAGAAGAAGCAAGCACCAAAGCTGAATCTTTTTCATTGGGCGCAAATGATTATTTGGTCAAGCTGCCGGATAAATTAGAGTTGATTGCCCGAATCCGCTATCATTCCGAAGGCTATATTCATCTTTTGGAAAGAAATGAAGCCTTTGATGAGCTGCTCAAAAGCAGAAAGCAGCTTGAAATCCGCAACCGGTTTATCCGAAAAATTTTCGGGCGGTATCTTTCAGATGATGTGGTGGACAGCATTCTGGAATCGCCGGAAGGATTGAAACTGGGCGGTGAAAAACGCAAAGTAACGATTCTGATGAGCGATCTGCGCGGATTTTCAAATATCAGTGAACAGATGCCTGCTGAAGACGTGGTAAGCATCATCAATATTTATTTGGAAAAAATGACGGAAATCATTCTGAAATATCAGGGGACGATTGATGAGTTTATCGGAGATGCGATTCTGGTGATTTTCGGAGCGCCCATGCTCAGAGATGATGATGCCGTGCGTGCAATGGCGTGCGCGATGGAAATGCAACTGGCTATGACAGAGGTGAATGCCAAAAATCAGGAAAAAGGCTACCCGATTATTGCTCAGGGCATAGGGATCAATACCGGAGAAGTGGTTGTCGGCAATATCGGCTCTGAAAAACGCTCCAAATACGGCGTGGTCGGGCGCAATGTGAATCTTGCTTCGCGGATCGAATCTTATACGGTCGGCGGGCAGGTGCTGATTTCGGAAAGCACGATGACTGCCTGCGGTACAATATTGAGGCTTAACGGACAAATGGAAGTTATGCCCAAAGGCGTGGATAAGCCGATTATGATTTATGACATCGGCGGCGTCGGCGGGGAATATAATCTTTTTCTTCCCAAAAAAATACGCTCTCTGCGGACTCTGTTTCATCCGATTCCGGTGCAGTTTCGGATTCTTGAAGGCAAATATCCGGGAAAAAGTCTTTATTCAGGAAAGATTATCAGGCTGGGTGATGGAGAAGCAGATATTGAATCAGACCAAAACTGCTCGGTGCTGACCAACATTGTGCTGACCGTGATCAGCGAAAAAAAAGAGTTTTCAGAAAGCGCGTATGCCAAAGTCATGGCTTCATCCGCGAACAGCGTTTTCAATATGCGTTTTACCTCAGTGCCTCCGGAAATGGAGGCTTTTTTGAAAGAATGCTTGACATAGCAAGACTGTTTTGCTTATTATCCGGATTCAACTATTTGTAAGGACGAGGCGATGAATATCAACTATCAGGAAGAAATCAGAAAAAACGAAAAGCACTTACGCGACACCATCAGCCGTATGAAGGAAATCCATATTGACTTCATCGCTGAAACAACAAGTTTTATACGCCAGTGGTACATGCGGGTTACTGAGCAGAAGGTCAAAACAGAAACCGAACTGACCAAAAAGTTAGGCGTTCAGAAGCTTTCCCAACTGAAAAACGATCTGAACCTGCTTCAGCAGAAAACGCCTGACATTATACGCGAATTTGCAGGTACCGAAGAGATGTGGTGGCATCGTAAGCAGCCTGAAGCGATTATTCCCAACTTTTTGGAAAATATGGAAATAGCCTTGCGTCTGATTGCCGGAAAACTTGCGCCTGTTCTTGAAAAATTCGGATATATTACCACAAATCCGCAGGAACCGTCATTCTGGCGCGAATGGGATAAATTCGGTATTAATCATCCGCCGAATGCAAGACCGTATTATCCGCACCATCTGGATTGGAGCGAAAAAATGCAGGAAATGATCAGGGAATATGATGAGTTGATGAAAGACGGCGTGGAGTATGCGGTGGAACTCAAACGTCTCAAAGAAACTCAGTCCCGTATGGAAGCTGAAGATTTGTGGAATAAAGCATAATTGAAAAGCCACCGGCACAAGACCGGCAGCTTTTCAAACCCGGACTGTTCAAATCCTTGCCAAGAATTGATCAAGTTTTGCCGAATTGTATGTCCTTGAAATCAGAGAACCGGCTTTTAGGCTGTGAATCCGGTCGGTAAAATGCGGCTTTTCTTTTTTATAGAGAATGCCGACCGGAATCTGATCTCCCCATTGTCTTGATAATTCAAGTGCTTTTTCAAAATTGCCCGGATCGTGATTAGCTTCTTCAAGATAGTAAGCCCGGCTTTTGTACCATGCAAAGGTGTTGACCGTATTGAACGAGACACAGGGCTGCATGATGTCAATCAGGCTTAATCCCTTGTATTTCATACCTTCCTGAATCAACTGACTGAGATGCTTTTCATCTCCGGAAAATCCCCGCGCCACAAATCCCGCGCCCAGAGCCAGCGCAACCGTCAACGGCGAAAAAGATTCGGAAATCACGCCGTGATGCTGCATTTTTGTAACCATGCCCAGATCCGACGTGGGCGAAGCCTGTCCTTTGGTCAAGCCATAGACCTTGTTGTTATGCACCAGAAGCGTCAGATCAGGATTGCGCCGAACCGTGCTGATAAAATGATTACCGCCTTCTCCGTAGCAATCTCCGTCTCCGCAATTCATCACCACCGTCAGATCATGGTTGGCAATTTTCGCGCCGGTGGCAATGGAGAGCGCACGTCCGTGCAGCGTATGAAACATATTGCATTTCAGATAATGCGGCGTGTTTGCCGCCTGCCCGATGCCGGAAATAATCAGAAGTTTTTCCGGAGCAATATTCATGCTCACAAGCGCGTCTTTCATGGCTGCCAAAATTCCGAAATTTCCGCACCCCGGACACCATTTTATGTCAATATCAGATTGATAATCTTTCAAGCTTACCATGATCTCACCTCACCAGTTTCTTTACGCCGTCTGCAATGTCAATCGGATAAAACGGGCGTCCGTCATATTTCAGGATTGTGCCGGAATGAGACAACCCGGTCTGCTGCCGAATCAGTGAAGCAAACTGCGCGGTCTGATTGCCTTCGACCACAAAAAAACGTTTTGCTTTACTTAACGCTGAGATGGTTTCTTCCACCGGCAGGGGCCAGATGTCTGTAAAATTAAGGCATCCCACATTCATGCCCTCTTTTCTCAGCATCGTTACAGCTTCAATCACCGCGCCCTGACTTGATCCCCATGCCACAATCAGCGTATCGCTATCGCCATAACAGGCTTTGGGCGGATTCATCTCCTGGGTCATGGCATGGATTTTTCCATTGCGCTTATTTGCCATATTGACGCGGTTTTCGGCTGCTTCGGAGCCATGACCGTATTCGCCGTGTTCATTGCCGATACCGATGACCAATGCTTTTCCCATACATGGCAAGGCTCTGGGAGAAATGCCCGAAGGCGTGAGCGCGTATCGCTTGTAATCAGACGGATTACTCAAATCTGCATCTGAGGCAATAAATCGCTCAATCTTTTCGGGAGCTTTCAACTGTTTTTCAGTCATAAAAATTGAGTCGGTCAGATACTGATCTGATAAAACCAGAGAAGTAACCTGATATTTATCTGCTAAATGAAATGCCCGAATCATCACATCAAAGGCTTCCGTAGGCGTTGCAGGCGCAAATACGAATCTCGGAAATTCATCCTGAGACGCATAAATCGTGAACAGCAAATCCGCCTGAGCCGTGCGGGTGGGAAGACCGGTAGCAGGTCCCGGACGCTGTGTATTGACAATCACAATGGGATTTTCAGACATCGCGGCAAACCCTAAAGCCTCAACCATGAGGCAAAATCCGCCGCCGGACGTGGCAGTCATGGCTCTGACGCCTGCAAATGACGCGCCGATTACCATATTGATTGCCGCAATTTCATCTTCCGCCTGCTCCACCACCAACGGAAAATGATCTGAAAACATTTCCAGATGCGATAAGATTCCGGTAGCCGGAGACATAGGATAAAACGCAGCCATGCGGCAGTCCGCAGCCAACGCGCCCAATGCCACAGCTTTTGCGCCGTCAATCAGCTTTCCTTTAGGCTCTCCGGGTTTCCATTCAAATGCCCATTGAAATGACGCGTCTTTGACCGCCTCATATCCCAAAGTGGCGGCTTTAAGATTCTTTTCAATGGCTTCAGGTCCTTTTTTGGCAAAATGAGCGGTCAAGACATTTTTATAAATCTCAAATGGTGCGCCCAGAAGCGACAGACAGGCTCCGGCAGCCACAATATTTGCCGTAATTTTTCCTCCGGCTTGCTTGGCAAGTTCGGTAATCGGAATCTGCAAGGCAGAACCGGCTGATTGTCCTGTGCCTTCCATCAGCATCAATCCGCCATCCGCCAATTCGCTTTTATGCAGTTGAACCGTTTTTTCATCCAAAGCTACCAGCAGGTGAACCTGATGATGGGGCGCAAGAATCGGCTGATCGCTGATTCGCAGTTGCATAAAACTATGCCCGCCGCGGATCCGCGATTCAAAATCATTGATTGCCATGACATACAGACCGGTCTTCTGACAAACCAGAGACAGGAGATCGCCCACAGTCTGTATCCCCTGCCCGGCTTCCCCGCCGATCTTGATGGTTATATTTGTACTCATTTAATGAAATCCTCCGTTAAATGTAGAACTTTAAAATTTGAATAAGTTTTTGACAAAATGGCATAAAATATCCACTTGAATTTTTATTTTGGAAAGAGACTATCCGGAGTTCAATTTCCTGTGAAGAGAGATTTTTCGGACAGTCATTCTGAGCGGCTGGCGTCTGACCCGCAACTCGGAAATATCGGATTCATAAGATTGCTTTCAAAGATTCCGGCAATAATTCTTTCAGATGCGGATAGGTCTCTGCCAGACGGAAAAT
>DYRC01000002.1:14197-17458 GCA_020718925.1 Desulfonema limicola | reverse complement strand
ACAACCAAATCCATATCCAAACTGACTACAGGCTCTGCATAAGCATTGACCGCAAGCCCTCCGATCAGGCAATAATCAATTTTCAGCGTATTCAGCATATCCGAAAAAATCTGAATGATATCTGCCTGCCCGTTCATAAGGCTGTTCATAAATACTTTACCGGTCATATTAACCTTTCAAATATCATACTTTGTTGAATATCCCCTCGGCGTAATCATAAAATCAAGATATTTCAGCGATGTGCTGTTTCCGATAAATACCGTTGTCTGCATATCAACGTCTGCGGTGTGAAGGTTTTCCAGATTCACGATGTCAACGCGCTGACCTTCGCGCATCGCACTGGCAACAATTCCGACCGGCGTTTCAGGATTGCGATATTTCAGAATGATTTCCTGTGCTTTTTTCAACTGCCAATCCCTTTTTTTGCTTTTGGGATTATAAATCACAATCACAAAATCCGCTTTTGCCGCAGCTTCAATTCTTGCTTCAATTTTCTCCCACGAAGTCAGCAGATCGCTTAAACTGATCACCGCAAAATCATGCGTGAGCGGCGCACCCAGCAGCGATGCTCCGGCAGACAGCGCGGAAATGCCGGGAACAATCTCAATGAGAAGTGATGAGTGAGAAGTGAGAAGTGATGAGTGATGAGTGATGGGAATATTTTTCTTTTGGCAGATTTCAAGCGCAAGCCCCGCCATTGCATAAATGCCCGGATCGCCGCTGCAAACAATCGCGCAGGATTTGCCCGAAAGCGCAATATCAATTGCCGCGTCAACCCGATCCACTTCTTTCATCATGCCGGTACTGACAATTTCTTTATCCGAAATCAGCGGGCGGATCAGGTCAATGTAAGTGGTGTATCCGGCAACCGTATGAACCGATTGCAGAACATCTGCGGCTCGTTTTGAAAGATAATCCGGGCTTCCGGGACCTATGCCTACGATATAGAGGCTTTTCTGTGAGTTTTCAATCATTATGCTCTCCTGAAATTCAACAACTTGATAAATCGCTGAGTTTTGTTACATGACAATATTTAACGCCGTCAGATACCGCATGATCACTTGTCTGAGATCATTTTCAAAAGTCATAAATGCGGACAATCTTCTTAACGGTGAAAAATCTTCCATAAATTCTGTTATATGCCGAGCTTTCTGTTCAGGACGAAATTTTTTCAAACGTCTTCCTGTCAAGCCACTGGCAGTTTTCAATAATTCATACAATGCTGCTTTCGGATCGGGAATATCTTCGATCTTATCAAGTCTCCGAAGATTTAACAACATTGTTCCGTTTCGATTGTCGGAAGCATATCGGATAGCTCTTTCATCAAACAGCAACCATGCTTCCTGCATCCGAATCGGAATAACGCACATCGAAGGCGGAACAGGTAAGGATCAAGATATGCAAGCAATTTTCCCAGAGCAACAGGATGAATATCTGTTTGAATTTCCGATCTCCATGTCTGCGGCAAAAAACTGAAACAGGTTCTTTTGAATATTTTTTTATTTTGATCAACCATTTCTTTCAGTTCCGCAACCAACAGACTGTCTTCCGGTACTTGTCTGACTACCGCAGGCGAATGGGTGTTGATAATCACCTGACGCAGAGGATTATCATCACTTACAGGTTCATCAGTATCTGTGGCAATATCTTTCAGAAGCTCAAGTATTGCAGGGATTCTGTCCGGGTGAATACCGTTTTCAGGCTCCTCCAGACAAAGCAGTCCGCTCGCATTGGGATCGCGTTCCAAAACTGCCAATGCCAAAAAGCGCAATGTGCCGTCTGAAAGAGAATGTGCCGGATAAATTGTTTCATAACGATCTTTTATCTGAAGAGTTAACAGCTCGCGCTTTTCATCTCTGTCAATTTGAAGATCATAAACATCATCAATAAGTTCGGACAAGCGTGATGCAATCCGTTCATAGACAGAACTATCCGAATTATTCTTCTGAGATTGGGCTAAATGATACAAAGTTGCAGGCAGATGAGAACCGTTTGCTCCCAGCCCCGGTTTTGTCATAAATTTATCAGGTTTTCGCAAGGCAGCCGGTTCCAATTGAAGCAGCCGCCATGATTGCATTTCTCTGCGTGCAATCAGAGCGGTAGGGCTTTCGATGGCATTCACAGTAGATAAAACCGTGCGAGGAAGATTTGCCGCCAAAATAGATTTCGCTCTTCCCCTGCTTCCATCCTGACTTAACCGGATAATCTGATTTTCATTTGTAGATATAAATGACGTTGCCCTTCTTCCCTGTAATACCGACTTACGCCATGCAGGTTTACGAGTAAACTTCAAATATTTTGTAGTTTCTTTCAAACCGATGTGTTCCAGTCTTTCTTCTATGAGTTCAAGAGAACCTCCTAATGAAGAAAGCGTTTTATCCATCCGATATGCAAGCATCAAAGCATATCGTAAAGACGTGATTGTCGCTTTTGCAGGCTGTCCCAAATCATCAATGCCTTCTTTCGGAATAATCATTTCTGCTTCAAATGACATTTTTTCGGCATACTCATTTCCTACCCGATGAAACAGGCTGCGAATATCAGAACTTGTGCTGTCTTCTTCCCGCACCGACATCGCTGCTTCTGCAAATGTTTTTCCGTTTGCAAGCGCACTTATAAATCGGATAGCATCAAACAAATTAGATTTTCCAACGCCGTTAACGCCCGCAATGCAGGTGAAAGGTCCGAAACGGACATCCACATCCACAAGATTTTTAAAACCTGAAACTTTCAGCCGGGTAAGCATGATATTCTCCGTTAATTATCCAACAGAACATTTTTTCGAGCCACCGCCACAGTTACATTCTTTGTAGAATGTTTCGGCACAATCAGATTTCCCTTTGCTGCAAGAATTGCTGCGGCTTCGCATACGCTTTTCACTCCTATATGTTTTTTTACCATCTCTGACGGCGTTTGAATTTCTTTGACCTGCTCAAGTTCTTCTTTGCTGAAAAAGTATAGCGGAAGTTTCAAGGCATCGGCAAGTGCAATCAATCCGGCTTCATCTTGTTTCAGATCAATGCTTGCGATACCGGACAGACTGTGAGGAGAAAGCCTGAATTTCTGAAGAACATCAGATAGCAGCCCTTTTATTTCAGATACGTCCGTATTCCGATTGCAGCCGATTCCCGCGATCAGCGATTTGGGGCGCAATATCAGGGTTTGCGGGAGAAGATCGGTGATGATGTCATCAATGAATAACCCCTCCCCCGGCCCCTCCCCGAAACGGAGAGGGGAGTTTTCGGATGTCTCCCCCTTCCC
>DYRC01000002.1:0-14097 GCA_020718925.1 Desulfonema limicola | reverse complement strand
CCCCCGGCCCCTCCCCGAAACGGAGAGGGGAGTTTTCGGATGTCTCCCCCTTCCCTTCCCCGAAACGGAGAGGGGAGTCATCTGATGTCTCCCCCTTCCCTCTCAGGGAAGGGGGCCGGGGGGTTAGGTACCCGAACGGATCATGAACATCTATCGGCTTTCCGGTCAGAATCGCCATATTGACATGCTTAATCGCCCCGGGGTTTTCAATGAATAAGCCTTTTTCTTTGGCAATCATATCAATTGCCGGAAGTTGATTCACATCGGTTGCGGTGGTAATGACCGGAGTTGCGCCGATACATTCGGCAACTTGCTGAGTCAGGGCATTTGCGCCGCCGATATGCCCGGAAAGCAGGCTGATGGCGTACTGTCCTCTATCGTCTATCACCACGACTGCCGGATCAAGGGTTTTATGCCGGATATGAGTCGCAATCATCCGCACCACGATGCCGGTTGACATAATGAAAATATGTCCTTGATAAGAATTGAAATTTTGGGATATGGCATCTGACAGCCGCTGAAATGCAATATGAGAAATCTCCGTATTTCCAAGAGATTCCGAAAGAAACACCTCTGATTCCGGCAGATGATCTGCAATTTTTCGCGCCAAAATTGCGCCATTCGGCGTGATAGCCCAGATAGCCAGCATATCAATCATTGAGGCTGTATGGCGTCATGCTTTCGCAGCCGTTTTCTGTAACCAGAACGGTCTGCTCGAATTGCGCGGACAAAGAGCCGTCTTTGGTAATGACCGTCCATTTGTCTTTTAACACCCGCAAATCTTTTCTGCCAAGATTGATCATGGGTTCGATGGTGAACACCATGCCCGGAGTCAGAATAATGCCGCTTTTCTTATTGCCGTAGTGCATAATCTGCGGCGGCTCATGAAATTCAAAGCCCACGCCATGCCCCACAAATTCACGCACTACGGAGCAGCCCTGAGCTTCCGCATAATTCTGAATAGCCCATCCGATGTCTCCGGTGGTATTTCCGGGTTTGACTATGGACATGCCGATTTTTAAGCATTCTTTGGTTATCCGAACAATTTTTTGGGCTTTTTCCCCGGGCGTTCCGACAAAAAAAGTCTTGTTCGCATCCGCATAATAGCCGTTCAACACCGATGTGATGTCCACGTTGACAATATCGCCCTCTTTCAACAGGCGTTCACCCGGAATCCCATGACAAATCACCTCATTGACCGATACGCAGGTGCTTTTCGGAAAGCCCCGGTAATGCAGGGGCGCGGGTTTTGCGCCGCTTCTGACCGTGTATTCGTGAACCAGTGTATTGATCTCTTCGGTTTTAACTCCCGGCTTGATCATTTCCTCAACCCGATTGAGCGTATCAATGACCAGTTTGCCGGTTTTTCGGATACCTTCGATATCTTCGCTGCTTTTAAGGCGGATTTTATGTTTCTTATAGTATAAATCCTTGGGACTTAACGGGGTGGGAGGTTCTATCAGCCGTCCTTTTTTCATCAGACAGCATTTTTTGAATTTCTGACCGCTCCCGCACGGACAAGGATCATTTCTGCCAACTTTCATACAGCACTTCTCCCTAACTTGACCATTGAGGATAAACCCATGATATAATATACATAACAAGCGCAGCATATCCCGCGCTCACCAAATCGTCTAACAAAATGCCCCATGCGCCGTGAATATTCTGATCAATATATTTTGTCGGCGGAATCAGCTTGAATATATCGAATATTCTGAATAAGATAAATCCCAAGCCCGCAATTTTCCAAAACTGACCGTCCTGCCGGAACAATATCTGAACAAACAAATATCCGGCAACTTCGTCTAAGACAAAATGTTTCGGATCCGGGCTTGACCAATATGCCACTGCCCAGAGCGTCAGCAGATGATTGACCAGACATACCAGTATAAACACGACCATCAGTGCTGTCCACTGAACGGACGCGGGAAGAAAAGACACGATGAGACTGTGAAACACCACGCCGAGCAATGCGCCGCACGTTCCCGGAAAAAACGGAGACAATCCCAGCCCCAAGGCTGATCCGATAGTAATATAAAGATAATTTTTAGGACTGCGCGGTCGTTCCATGTTTTATTCTGACTTTCCTAAGTTCTTCTTCATTTAAAAAACAGCCTTCCAGACATTTGGGAATACAGTCTCCGTTGCAGGGTTCGATATGAATCGTAATACTGATGCCCGGAAACTGAGTATTAATCGCCTCGGTAACGTCTTCGGTAATGCGATGCGATTCTTCGACCGACATCCCGGAATCCACCATCAGGGTAACTTCGGCAAAGCGATAAGAGCCGGATTTGCGGGTACGCAGCGAATGAAACGCACATATTGTCGGGCTGAAAGAGGCGATATGCTTTCGGATGGCGGTTTCATCTTCGGGCGGAAGACTGACATCTAACAAATCACGGGCAGATTCAACGGTGAGGCTGTATGCTGCTTTGATAATCAGCAATGCCACGGCAATGGCAGCCGCCGGATCAACCCAAGCCAAATCCGTGCCGGGAAAAAATTTCTCGCCGATCCAGATATAGCCAAGCCCTATCATAACGCCTGCTGAGGTATAAACATCGGTGCGAAGATGCCATGCGTCAGCTTGCAGCGCAATCGAATCGGTTTCTTTGCCGACCTTGAAAAGCATGTGGGATACGATCATATTTACAATTGAAGATGCCAGCATCACATAAACGCCCCAGGTTACAGAACCCATAGAGGCGGGATGTTTCAGTTTTTCAATGGCTTCATAGATAATCCATATTGCCGCAACAAAAATCAGCAGAGCCTCCACAGTGCCGGAAATATTCTCAAATTTGCCATGCCCGAAAGGATGCTCTTTGTCGGCAGGCTTGCCGGATGTTTTTACGGCAAATAACGCAATAATGGCAGCCAGCAGATCAACGCCCGAATGAATGGCTTCGGAAATCACAGATACAGAATTGATCATAATTCCGATGATCAATTTCAGCACTACCAATGTGGTATTTGAAATCACCGATAAAAGTGCCACAGATACTTTTCGTTTATCCGCCGCAGTCATAAATTTTTCTCCGATAAAATGGAAGGTATCAGACCGTCTCTGAGAAGCAATGCCAGATTCTTTTTCACCATCACGGTTTCAAACATGATTCTGAGCCGGTTATCCGGTACCCGATGGCGATAAAACGGCGATGCATCCACAATTTTTTCAAGATCATGAAAAGAGTTGTAAAGATCAAGCACCAATTTGCGCTGGCGATCAAAAATAGCCATAAACGCCTTGAAATCCTGCCCTGCATGACCGAAAATAGGCGGCTTGTGCGAAGAACAGGCAACGGTATGCGGCAGTGCCATCACCTTTCGGATGCTTTGCTGAAACAGTTCAATATCACATTCGGGATTGCCATACCAGGGACCGAAAGAGGTAAAATCAATGTCGGTGGTAAGGATTGCCTGTCCGTCAATATCTGTAAAACAATAATGATCATTGAGATGCCCCGGCGCGTGAACAGCTTTTAAGCGAAAATTCCCGAAATCCAGAACATCGCCGTCTCCGTAACGTCCGTCCGGATCGCGCAGAACCTTCAAATCAAAGCGGCGGGCAATGCTTTTTGTCCAATACTCGGCTCTTTGCTGGGTGTCGGCAAATCGCTTTCCCAGCAGCGTCAGATCTTTTACAGCATCCGGCGTTTCTTTCGGCAAAAGCAGAAACCGATCTGAAAGCGTTTCCCAGCCCACAATATGATCCGGGTGAGAATGACTGATAATCAGAACATCAATGCGTTTTTCCTTATCCAATGCCCGGATATTTTCTTTGCCGATTCCGGTATCAATCAGAACTCTTTGTTTTCCGGTAATCAGAAAGCTGTTGCAGAACGGAAAACGGGACTGGTTCGGCGCGGGAATCAGATAAAGATTGTCCGTCAGCCGGACGCGCTCAACATCAATCATTTATGAAGAACCTCTTCCAAGACCCGGCTCAGTTCTTTCAGGGTGTATGGCTTATCCACAACGCCGCAGAATCCGTATCGCTCATATTCTTCCATTTCCGGATCATTGGAGTAGCCGCTGGAGATAATTCCTCTGACATAAGGATCTACCTTTGCCAACTCCAGCATAGCCTCTTTTCCGCCCATCCCTTCTTTGACGCTTAAATCTATAATGACCGCATTTACGGGACTGTTGTTTTCCATCTCTTTTTTATAGAGCGCAATCGCTTCAACACCGTCTTTTGCGGTAATGACATCATAGCCAAGCTGCTGAAGCATCTGTGCTGCCACATCCCGGATAACTTCCTCGTCATCCATCACCAGAATCTTTCCCTTAGCGGACATGTCCCCCTCCTTCCTGCCTGATTCGATCTGAGTGTATTTATCTTCCTGACGCAGTTTCTTTTTTGCCGGGAGATACACATATATCGTGGTACGAACCCCGGATTTTGATTCCGCATATACATAGCCGTCATGTTTTCGGATAACAGAATACGCAATCGTAAGCCCAAGCCCTCTTCCCCGCTGAGTTCCGGTTTTTTTGGTCGAAAAATAAGGATCAAAAATTCTATCCAGATTTTCTTCGGAGACGCCCAGCCCTTCATCCTGAACGGAGACCTTGACATACTGACCCGGCATCATGGAAAGTCCGGGTTCTTCATCGCCGGTTAAGAGCGTGATGTTTTCAGCAGAAATTTTTATCGTACCGCCGGAAGGCATGGCTTCACAGGCATTGACAATAATATTTCTGAACGCCTGCCCCATCTGTTCCACGCCGAAAGCCACGGGCCACAAATCCGGAGGCAAAGACGCATCACATCGGATTTTCGGATCCGTGATAAGCAATTTTACGGTCTCGCGCAAAAGGCTGTTCAAAGACTCTCCGTGCTTGATAATCGGAATGAGTTCGGAAAAAACGGTAAATTGACGCATGAGGATTCTTACGCCTTCGCATCCTTCTCTGGCGTCCAAAAGCCGCTTGAATGCTTTGCTTTCAGGACTCAAGCCCATCTGCGCCAGATCAATATTGCCGATAATGCCGGTGAACAGATTGTTCATATCGCCGACAATTCCGCCTGCAAGACGACTTAAATACTCGGATTTCTGATCTTTGATCCGTTCTTTTTCAAGTTTTTTCCGCTCACTGATGTCTCTTGCCACCAGTAAAATGTCCGGCTCTTCTTCCATGCTCATCATCAGCGTCGCGCTGATTTCTATCGGGATCAGCCGGAAATCCCTGTCAATCAGTTCTGCTTCATACAGCAGCACCTTGCGGTCGCCCATCACATCTTCATCTCCCTCGCCGGCAAGCTTTTGCCTTAAAACTTCAAAGCGATCCGGCGGAAGCAGATCCGCAATGTTCATGGTCAGCAGTTCTTTTTCAAAATATCCGCTGGCAAATACGCAGGACTGATTGACATACGTGATTTTTCCCTCCCGGTTGAAGATCAGAATGATTTCGCTTGCACTATCCAGCAAAAATCGGTATCTGTTGTCGCTGTCATCTTCCGCGCCGGACTTTTTGCCCTCGACCACGTCGCTGACAAAGGAAATAAAGCCGGAAATATTGCCTTTTTTATCGCGCAGATAATTCCAATCGGTCTTTAATTCAACGGGCTGACCGTCTTTTTTTCGGTATCGGGCTATCCAGGGAAACGGGACTCTCTCCCGCTTGGCAATCTTGAGCAGATATTCCGTCAATGCGCGGCTATCCTCTTCGGACTTCATCAGATGCCACACTTTTTTCCCTTTCAATTCTCCGTCCGAATAGCCTAGCAGCCGGTGCTGAATCGGATTGGCAAACATGATGATGCCCTGTACGTCAATCTCCTGAATACCGTAAAGATTGGTTTCTATCAGGGACTGATACCGTTTTTTAATCTCTATCAGTGCATCTTCGGCATTTCGGCGCATGGTTTCGGGCGGCTTCAAGTCTTTCAACTGCCGGGATAATTCGCTGTAATCGGTTATGTAGTACTCCTGGGTGATATCCGGATCATCCATCTGGCGATCTCCTGATTCCTGAATAGGTATAAATGCTTGACGGAATAAGATCGTATGGATTATAGCTGTTTTTATATTTTTATGCAGCAAAAAAAATTATGTCCTTGTGTTTTTTTAATAAAGATGTGCATAAAACGATTTTTAGGAGTTTGATATGCAGACAGATATTGAAACCGCAAAAATTGCCGTCGTGGGCGCGGGAAGCTGGGGAACAGCGTTGGCAAACCTTCTGGCGTCAAAAGGCTGTAAGGTTGATTTCTGGGTGTTTGAGCCGGAAGTCAGAGAACAGATATTAAAAGATCGGGAAAACAAGGTGTTTCTGCCGGGCTTTGTGCTATCTGAAAATCTGTTTCCGTCCAATGATTTGGCAAAGGTCGTATCCGGCAAAGATATGGTTCTCATCGTGGTTCCGTCTCATGTTATGCGCCGTGTAAGCGCTGATATGGCAATGTTTTTATCAACGCAGAGCATTGTGGTCTGTGCCTCCAAAGGCATTGAAAACGAAACGCATCTGACCATGTCCGGAGTTCTGGCGCAGACGCTTCCTGATATTCCCGAAAATCAGATAGCCGTGCTGTCAGGACCCAGTTTTGCCAAAGAAGTGGCTGCCAAAGTACCGACTGCCGTAACCGTTGCTTCAAAAAGCAGAACAACAGCCGGATTTGTGCAGCAGCTTTTTGCCGCGCCGCATTTCAGGGTTTATACCAACGACGATATGATCGGCGTAGAGTTGGGCGGATCAGTCAAAAATGTGATCGCCATTGCCGCCGGACTGATTGACGGTCTCAGATTAGGACTGAACACCAGAGCCGCGCTGATTACCAGAGGGCTTGCGGAGATTCGGCGGCTGGGCTTGAAAATGGGGGCGGATCCCCAAACATTCTCCGGTCTTGCCGGAATCGGCGATCTGGTGTTAACCTGTACCGGTGATCTGAGCCGAAATCATACGGTCGGAAAAAAAATCGGGGAAGGAAAAACGCTCAAAGACATCCTGTCTGAAACACGGACTGTGGCAGAAGGCGTTAAAACCGCGAAATCTGTCTATGATCTTTCCTGTAAATTGGGGGTGGAAATGCCTATTTCCCATGAGGTTTATCATATTTTATATGATAACACTTCGCCGCAGGAAGCTTTATATCGGCTGATGACACGCGATCTCAGGCATGAAACAGAAGGATAGTCCCTGAAAAGCCTGTCTGAATCTTCTGATAGCGTCAAAATGTAAAAAATCACTTGAAAGCTTTATCACATTATGGTAGGGCGTACCCGTATTTTATATATTTGCGCCTATGAAAACCAAACTTTGAAAGGAATGAAGAGGAGATGACTTCAAAGAAGGAACTGCAACTGGCTTACGGCATCGCAATTGTCTTGTTGGTTGTGGGTGTTATCAGTTTCACTGCTTTTTCCGCAAAACCGCCTGAACAGCCTGTACGGCTTGTATTCACAGGTGCTGCCGGAAAAGTGGTATTCACTCACAAGACGCATGCGGACCAGTCAGGCTATGGCATCGCCTGCAAAGACTGTCACCACCATCCCAAAGAGGGACAAGGCGACAATCGTGCCTGCGCGGCATGTCATGCCAAAGACGACAATGTGGCGTTTCAACAGAAAAACTGTTCAGAATGCCACGGCGAAAATGAGGTTTCGGCTCAGGATCTAAAGAAAAAGACGGACGCCTTCCATGAACAGTGTATCGGATGCCATAAACAACAAGGCTCCGGTCCTGAAAAATGCGCCGCATGTCATGTGATGTAACGGAGGTGAGCATAAGATGAAAAAATCGTTTATAGGTTTGACCAAGCCCGTGCTTGAATATCAGTCACTGACAGGCTTGATGACAAAACCTGAAAAAATAGCGATTCCCAAAAAAGCCTCGCTGTTTTTCAAAGGTGCATACTCTCAAAAAGATGCGGTCTTGCTGAAGATCGGAGAGAAGGTAAAGACCGGGCAGAAGCTTTGTCTGTATAAGAACAGCGATGAGTATGCTGTCTCTCCCGTAACCGGAACCGTATCCCTGATTTCTTCCTATCTGGGCAATTTCGGGCAGTCCTGCGCGATGGTTACGATAGATACAGCCGATACGGAAGAATTTGATGAATCGTTCAAGGCGGTCTGCGCTGCCCCGTCTTTGGATACGGCAAGGAATTTTCTGACAGGAGCTGCCGGTTCTCCCTGCTTCGGATGTTTTTCTGATCCTGAGAAAAAGATCAAGACCATTGTGGTCTGCGGCACAGACAGTGATATTCTGGTGGAAACCAACGGCTATATTGCCGCATCCAAATCCGACATTATCACCAAAGGTGTGAGCATTCTCAAAAAGATCACCCATGCCTCAACCGTAATCGTGGCTCTGCCCAAAGCATTGGTCAAAGATGCGGGAGCTATCGGCGGGGCAAGCGGCGCGGAACTCAGAGAAATCGGCAGCGAATATCCGTCTGCTTTGCCGCTCGTGATGATGAAAAATGTGATGGGACAGCCGGTTCCTGCCGGAAAAGGTCCGGGAGACATGGGCGTCTGCTTTTTCAGTGCGGAAGCGGTGGCGTCTATCGGCGCGGCATTCACAGACGGCAGAATTCCCGTTACAAAAACCTTAACGCTCATCCGAAAAGATTTGAGCAGAGTCATGGTAGAAGCCAGAATCGGAACGCCCATCGCGGATATTTTCACAGCTTGCGGCGTAACGGTATCTGAAAAAGACCGCATTATCATCGGCGGACCCATGACCGGCGTTTCAGTTTATACCGAAGAGCATCCGGTAACGCCGGATACGGACGCGATCATGGTTCAGGGCAGCGAGGATGTGTCGCTGGTATCAGATTATCCCTGTATCAACTGCGGCGAATGTGTACGGATTTGCCCGATGAACATACCGGTCAATATGCTGGTGCGGTTTCTGGAAGCCGGGCAATACGAAGAAGCCGCCGATATGTATGATCTGCATTGCTGTATCGAATGCGGGCTGTGCAGTTTTGTGTGCGTCTCAAAGATGCCGATTTTCCAATATATCAGGCTGGCAAAGTATGAACTGAGCCGGATTCCTGCAGCGGCAGAGGAGGCTTAAAGATGTTTGTTGACAAGAAACTTATCGTATCTCACGCGCCGTTCTGGCATAACGGCAGTTGTATCGGTGAGAGAAACTATCACATCATGCTGGCTGCACTGCCTGCCATTATATTCGGAATTATGCAGTATGGCTCTGCCGCAATCGGCGTGATTTCTCTGGCAATTTCTTCGGCAATGCTTTGGGAACTGGCATTCAACAGAGCCGCAAAACGACCGGATTCCATCGGAGACGGCAGCGCGGCGGTGGTCGGCATGGTTCTCGGCATGATGCTGCCTGCCACTGCCCCCTGGTGGCTGGTCATTGTCGGAACATTTGTGGCAATTGTTATCGGAAAACAGGTCTATGGCGGGATCGGTGCAAACCCGTTTAACCCGGCAATTGTCGGGCTTGCCATTCTCTCCCTCTCATGGGGAAAATTCATGGATTTTGACGCTGCTCTGGTCAATTATGATTTCGGCTTTACGGCAGTTTATCCGCTTCAATTGGTTAAACACGCGTCCAAAAATCCTGAAATCTTCAATGTTGCCGACGTGGTAAATTCATTTAAAATCATGGATCTGCTTATGGGCAAACAGGTCGGCGGCATCGGCGCGGTATTCGGGCTGGGCATTATTGTCGGCGGTATCTATCTGATTATCAGAGGCTTTATCCGCTGGGAAATTTCCCTGTCATTTATTGTCGGCGTAATCCTGACCGCATTGCTGTTTCAGGCTTCTGATCCCACGCGTTATGCCTGTCCTATGTTTCACCTGCTGACCGGCTATACACTGCTTGCCGCATTTTTTATTGCCACTGAGGATTCATCATCTCCGGTCAATTTTATTCCCATGCTGCTGTATGGGGCGGGCATGGGCATGATGACGGTGCTGATTCGCAATATCGGTGCTTATGCGGATGGCATAATATACGCGGTGCTGATTATGAATGTTGCTAACCCGCTTTTGGATAAAATACGACCCAAAGCTATCGGAAAGGCGGTTTGATTATGGGTGATATGATAAAAATGGTCGTTGTTCTGACGGTATTGAGCGCGTTTTCGGGTGGTTTGCTTGCGGCAATCCGGGATCAGACCAAAGATAAAATCGAACTTCAGCAGCTTCAGTTTGTCAAGGGTCCTGCGATTCGCGCCATTTTTCAGGGCGCGTCAAATGATCCGATTGCATCCCGCTTCAAAATCAAAGACGGCGATGTGGAACGCAACTTCTTTGTCGGCATTTTTGATGCAAAATCACCGGCAGTGGCATTTGAAACCTTCGGAAAAGGCTACGGCGGCGATGTCGGCTTGATGGTCGGCGTGAGCATGGACGATGGCAAGATGATCGGCGTGGGCGTTACAACCCACAGTGAAACCCCGGGTATGGGTGCGAAAGCCAAGGACGACCCGAAATATGTAAATCAGTTTAAGGGATCTTCCACAGAAGAGCCGATCAAAGTAACCAATGACGGCGGAAAGATCAATGCTATCGGCGGCGCGACCATTACCTCCAGAGCAATCTGCGCGGCTGCCACCGAAGCGTCTGAAGTTTACAAACGGCTTAAACCCCAAATCGAAGAACAAATGAAGGCATTTATTAAATAAGTGAGAAATGAAAAAATGAGAAATGAGAAATTTATCACTTCTCACTTCTCACTTCTCACTTCAAATAAGGAGATAACGATGGCAAAATCTGTAACGCAGGAGTTTGTCAAAGGGTTGTGGAATGAAATTCCGCCGTTTCGGCTGGTGCTGGGGCTGTGTCCCACTCTGGCTGTTACCAAATCGGTGGAAAACGGCATAGGCATGGGGCTTGCCACGACCTTTGTGCTGGTCTGCTCGAATATACTGGTCTCCATGATGAGAAAAGTGATTCCGCCCAAAGTCAGAATCGCGGCGTTCATTATCATCATTGCAACCTTTGTTACGGTCGTAGAATTGGTTATGCAGGCATTTACCTATCCGCTCTTTCTCACGCTGGGAATTTTTATTCCCCTGATCGTGGTGAACTGTATCGTGCTGGGACGAGCCGAAGCATTTGCTTATAAAAACGGAATTATGGCATCTATTGCAGACGGCTTGGGAATGGGCGTGGGATTTACCATATCGCTGGCGTCTTTGGGCGCGGTCAGAGAAGTTCTGGGCAGCGGTACTCTGCTTGGAAAGCCGATATTCGGCGCGGGCTTTGAGCCGTTTTCCTTTCTGGTCGAAGCTCCTGGCGCGTTTGTGGCATTAGGGCTGATGCTGTGCCTGATGAACCTTTGCGGGAAGAAATAAGGAGGCATGATTCATGGGTGATTATATTGTTCTTGCGATCAGTTGTATTCTGGTCAAAAACATTCTGCTGTCTCAGTATCTCGGAAACTGCCCCTTTCTCGGCACATCGAAAAAGATGGAAACAGCCGTAGGTATGGCAATGGCGGTTATCTTTGTTCTGGTTCTCGCCGGAGTCATTACATGGCTTGTGGAAGCCTATATTCTTAAAAGATTCGGTCTTGAATATTTAAGAACCATTTCCTTTATTCTGGTTATTGCTTCGCTGGTGCAGTTTGTTGAGATGTTTCTTAAAAAGAGTATGCCTGCGCTGTATGCGGGACTCGGCATCTTTCTGCCGCTCATTACCACAAATTGCGCGGTCATGGGCGTATGTCTCATCAATATCAATGAAGAATATACCTTCATGCAGTCGCTGGTTTCCTCGTTTGCGTATGCGGCAGGCTTCGGATTTGCACTGATTCTGTTTGCCGGAGTCCGGGAGCGCATTCTGCTGGCAAGAGTTCCCAAACCGCTTCAGGACACATCTATCGGACTGGTAACTGCCGGAATGCTTTCTCTGGCTTTCTTTGCATTCAAAGGCATGGTGTAAAATAAGTGGAAAGTGTTAAGTGGAAAGTGTTAAGTGCAACGTCATCTTAACACATAACACATAATAGGAGACTGATGTGACAGTAGCCGTATTTTTTATGCTGGGACTGGGGCTGCTCTGCGGCGCGATTCTCAGCTTTGCTTCAAAGATTTTTTATGTGTATGAAGACCCCCGGATCGGCGAGGTGGAAAACTGCCTTTCAGGCGCAAACTGCGGCGGATGCGGATTTACGGGATGTTCGGCGGCTGCGGCTGCGATAGTCAAAGGAAAGGCTCCGGCAAATGTATGTCTTGTCGGCGGTGCGGAATGCGCTGCAAAAGTTGCCGAGGTCATGGGTTTGGATGCAGGCACTGCGGAACCGAAACGCTCGTTGAACACCTGCGATGGCGGAGAGCGGGCTGAAGACAAATTTTATTACATGGGCATTACCATCTGTAAAGCACTTGCCAATTTTTACGGCGGCAAACGGGTATGCACTATCGGATGTCTGGGCATGGGCGATTGCGTCAAGTCCTGTGCGTTTGATGCGATTCATCTGGGTCCCAATGGCTATCCGGTGGTGGATGAGGCAAAATGCGTGGGCTGCGGCGCGTGTGAACGGGCATGTCCCAAAAGCATTCTCAAAGTCCAGACCATGTCTGACAAGCTTCTGAATCTCAATCAGGAAGATGAAGCACTGGCGCCTTGTCAGCAGACCTGTCCGGCTGAAATTGATATTCCCACATACATTGCTCAGATCAGAAACGGTGATTATGAAGGCGCGGTCAATACGATCCGCCTCAGAAATCCCCTGCTGCTGTCCTGCGGTCGCGTATGTCCGCATCCCTGCGAAAATTATTGCAGACGCGGTATTGAAGATGAGCCGGTTTCCATTAACCAGTTGAAACGCTTTGCCGCAGATTTTGAAATGAATTCCGGCAAACGTCTGCCGATTTCCGTAGCTCCGGATACCGGAAAGCGCGTGGCAGTTATCGGCGGAGGTCCTGCGGGACTCAGTTGTGCATACTTCCTGCGGCGTTTGGGGCATGAGGTTACGATTTATGAAGGAATGCCCAAGCTCGGCGGTATGATTCGCTACGGTATTCCCGAATATCGGCTGCCCAAAAAGACGCTGGATTGGGAAATCGAAGGCATTACCAATCTCGGCATCAAGGTTCATACCAATGTGCGATTCGGCGTGGATTTTGATATGGGCGATTTGTCCTTTGCCGGATATAATGCGGTATTTCTGGGCGTGGGCGCGTGGAGCGATTACGCGCTGGGTGTTCCGGGCGAAGATATGGAAGGCTGTTTTACCGGCATCAATTTCCTCACCCGTTTTGCCAATGGCGAAAACATTCAGATCGGCAAAAAATGTGTGGTGGTCGGCGGCGGGAACACAGCTATTGACTGCGTAAGAACGCTGGTGCGTCTGGGATGCAAAAATGTAACCCTGCTGTATCGCCGTACCCGTGCAGAAATGCCTGCAAATATGGTAGAAATCGAAGCTGCGGAACATGAAGGCATCAACTTCAAGTTTCTGGCTGCGCCGACCAAAGTTGTGGGTGAAAACGGCAAAGCCACGCATCTCGAATATCTGACAATGGAATTGGGCGAACCTGATGCGAGCGGTCGGCGGCGTCCTGTTCCCAAGGAAGGCTCTGAAACGCTTCTGGAAGCGGATATGATTATTTCGGCTATCGGTCAGAGACCTGATGTGAAATTCAAAGACGGCAAAAAGCTGGAGAATCTGAAGATTACGCGGTGGAGTACGATTGACAACAAGCCTGAAATTCTGCAATCCAGCATTCCGTATATTTTTACCGGCGGTGATGCGGCAACCGGCGCGTCATTGGTTGTTGAGGCTATCGGCGGCGGAAGACGTGCTGCGCGTGCGATTCATCTGTATCTGACGGGTCAGGAAGTCAAAGCGCCGGAAAAGATTCTGCTCAAAAAGCATATTCCCGAATCCATCTTCAAGTATGTTCCGGGCGTGGTGAAATCACCAAGAGCAATAATGCCGGAATTGCCGGCTAAAGAGCGGATTCAGTCGTTTATTGAGACCGATCTGGTGCTTCAGGAAGATGAGGCTTTGAGAGAGGCTGGTCGCTGTCTGTCCTGTTGCAGAGTTTGTTATAATAAGGATGTGCAGGCGGCGTAATTGATTATATCTGAAAATTTTTGATACAAGAGGGGCGGTGAGGTTTTGCCGCCCTTTTTTTGTCTGAACCGGGATTCACAGGATTAA
>DYRC01000374.1 GCA_020718925.1 Desulfonema limicola | reverse complement strand
CCTCGCGTTTGTGCAGAGCAAAAAAATGCTTGACAATCAAAAAATGATACGATAAAAGATGATAAATTTAATCAAAGGATGTTTTCAGTGAATCAGAATTTTGCAGGCAAAGACTTTTTTTGGTATTACTTTTTTTACGGGAAAGGTCTGCCTGTGCTTCGCTGAACTGTAACAATATACAAGAACGCAAGAAAGCCGTAGGGAGATCAGGATGCTCCTTACGGCTTTTTTTATTTTTTTAACACACCCTGACCCCTCTTGAGAGGGAATTGAACACACAAGGAGAGAAAAATGAAGCCCACGAATGATTTACATGTACAGGAACTTATTCCGCTGATTTCGCCCAATGACTTAAAGTATATTACGCCGACAACCGAGCAGTCGAATCAGACCGTATTTGCCGGACGGGAAGCGATTCAGAATATTTTAAGCAGAAAGGACCCGCGGATGCTGATGATTGTAGGTCCATGCTCTATCCATGATGAAGCTGCCGCGCTGGAATATGCCCAAAAGCTTAATGAGATCAGAAAAAAAGTCGAGGAAACACAGGTCGTAATCATGCGGGTATATTTTGAAAAACCGCGCACTACCGTAGGCTGGAAAGGCTTGATCAACGATCCCTGCATGGACGGAACCTGCGATATGGTCGGCGGCTTGCAGCGGGCGCGGGAATTGCTCTTGAAAATTACTGAAATGGGGCTGCCGACAGCGACAGAACTCTTAGACCCGATTACGCCTCAGTATATTGCGGATTTGGTCTGCTGGACAGCCATCGGCGCAAGAACAACCGAATCTCAGACGCACAGAGAAATGGCAAGCGGGCTGTCCATGCCGGTCGGCTTCAAAAACTGTACAGACGGCGCGCTGGGAACGGCTATCAACGCCATGCTGGCTGCCAGAGCGCCGCAGAGTTTCCTGGGCATTGATCAGAACGGACGCACCTGTATTGTCAAAACTGTCGGCAATCCTTGGGCGCACATTGTTCTGCGCGGCGGAAAACGCCCCAATTACGATTCGGTCAGCATTGAGGAAGCATTGAATCATCTGCGCGATAAAAAACTGCCCGAAGCAATTATGGTGGACTGCTCTCATGCCAATTCCAAAAAGAAATATCAGCGGCAGGCGGTGGTATGGAAAGATGTGATTGATCAGCGCGTGGATGGAAACGGCGCTCTGATCGGTATGATGCTTGAAAGCAATCTCTTTGAAGGCGCGCAGAGTTGCAACGGCGATCCCTCATGTCTGAAATACGGCGTTTCTATCACAGATGAGTGCATTTCATGGGAAACCACTGAAAAGCTGCTGCTTTCCGCGCATGAAAAGCTTCGCCATCATTTTATGTGGAGTGTTCCGGCATCAAAAGATACTGCCCCGGCAATGGCATGGAGTGAATAATTCCATGAAAACATTTGATGTTATGGGAAAATCCCGGATTCTGATCGGAGAGAGCCTTAAAAACGCCGAAAAATATATTTCGACAGACAACACCGTGATTATCACGGATCACAATGTCCGGCGGCTTTACGGAAATCTGTTTCCGAATTGCGAAGTGATTGAGATCGGCATGGGCGAATCTGTCAAAACGCTTGATACGATGAATCATATTTATCAAAAGCTTATCGAACTCGGAATTGATCGATCCGGCTTTATTCTGGGAATCGGCGGCGGAATCGTCTGCGACATTACCGGATTTGCCGCATCAACCTATCTTCGCGGCATACAATTCGGCTTTGTGTCAACAACGCTTTTGGCTCAGGTGGATGCAAGTGTGGGCGGAAAAAACGGCGTCAATGTCGGCGGATATAAAAACATGGTCGGCACCTTCAATCAGCCTCAATTCGTGATTTGCGATATGAATCTCTTGAAAACATTGCCGCCCCAAGAGCTTTCCTGCGGATTTGCGGAGATTGTCAAACACGCTCTGATTGCCGATGCGAAAATGTTTGATTATCTTGAGATAAATTTCAAAGAAGCTTTGTCGTTGAATGAGTCGGTCATTGAACGTCTGGTCGCTGATTCAATCAGAATCAAGGCAAATATTGTCAATCAGGATGAACGGGAAAGCGGCGAGCGTAGAAAACTTAATTTCGGTCATACTTTCGGACATGCGGTTGAAAAAACGACCGGCGTTCCGCATGGCGCGGCAGTCAGTATCGGCATGATGATGGCATCCTATCTTTCAATCAGAAAAGGCTTTTTGAGCAAACAGGAACTCAAGCGCATCGAATGTCTGCTGCTGATGCTGAAACTGCCGACCGTGATTAGCACAGACAGAGAAAAAATTGTTGACGCCATGAAAAAAGACAAAAAACGCACCGGCGAGCTGATTAAATTTGTTTTGCTTGACGGAATCGGTCAGTCCCTTGTAAAAGAAATATCGGTAACAGAACTGGAGGAGGTCAGTTGTGATCTTTGTCAGTGAATTTTTGCGTTCATCACCTGCAATCAGACAGGCGGATAATCTGCGCGTGGAAAAATTAATTCCGCTTATAGAACCGGCAAAGCTTAAAAGTGAGCTTCCGCTTACCCCGAAAGCCGCATCAGTCGTGTCGGAAAGCCGGGAAGCGATCAGAAAGATTTTGAAAAAAGAAGATCCGCGGCTTCTGCTCATCATCGGACCATGTTCTATCCATGATGAATCCGCCGCGCTTGAGTATGCTGAAAAACTGAGCCGTCTCAGCAAAAGCGTTGAAAAAAATCTTTTTATCGTGATGCGGGCGTATTTTGAAAAACCCAGAACCAATATAGGCTGGAAAGGGATGATTAACGATCCGCATCTGGATAGCTCTTACGACATGAACGAGGGATTGCGGAAAGCCCGGCGGATATTGCTGAAAATCAATGAGATGGGACTTGCCACTGCTACGGAAATGCTTGATCCCATGACGCCTGCCTATATTGAGGATTTGGTAAGCTGGGTTGCGATTGGCGCACGCACCACCGAATCCCAGATACATCGGGAAATGGCAAGCGGTCTGCCCATGCCGGTCGGATTCAAAAACAGCACGGACGGAAGTCTTGCTGCGGCAATTAACGCCATGAAAGCCGCCGCATCTCCGCAAACCTTTTCAGGCATTAATCAGAAAGGACGCACCTGCATTGTCAGAACAGGCGGCAATGCTTTCGGGCATCTGGTATTGCGCGGCGGCACCCGCCCCAATTACGATTCTTTCAGTATTGAGCAAGCCCTTGTCAGACTTCGTGAAAATGGCATGACAGATGTGATTATTGCGGATTGTTCGCATGACAATTCTCAAAAAAAATACGACAGACAGGCAATAGTCTGGCGCGAAGTCATCCGTCAGCGAATTGCCGGAAATAATTCAATTATCGGGCTGATGCTGGAAAGTAATCTGTGTGAAGGCTCTCAGAAACTTTGCAGTGATATGTCATTGCTGAAATACGGTGTTTCTGTTACAGATGCCTGTGTTTCTTATGAAACAACCCAAGAGTTGGTACGATATGCGTGTGAGGAGATGGCAAAGATAATCAAATGACCTGTAAATCTGTATATCCCGATGCTCCGCGCCCAGCGGTCGGAGCAGTGGTTTTCAAGGATCAGAAGGTGTTGCTGGTAAAGCGGGGAAGACCGCCCGCAGAAGGCTCATGGGCAATTCCCGGCGGCAGCGTGAGATTGGGCGAATCGCTTCAGGCTGCCGCAGAACGTGAAATCCGGGAAGAAACCGGCGTTATCATTCGGGCAGGAGAGCCGATTTTTGTATTTGATACCATTGAGCGGGATGA
>DYRC01000373.1 GCA_020718925.1 Desulfonema limicola | reverse complement strand
ATATATATTCGCAATTAATCTTACCAAAAATGACGAATTTTTCGCAGAATAATCTTACCTCAGAAATCAACATATTGTGTTTTACTGCTTTCTGTCTGAATCCGTCCTTTCTTCGATATCAATAATATCCGCCGTATGCTTCAGATATTTTATCGTGTTATCATAATGACTTTTGTTTTCGGCAGCATGTATTCTGGTCAGCAGGATGACACCAGCGCCTAAGTTATCATGCACAATTTCATGTGTGTATGTTAAGCTTTCATCACTGCATACAGATGATGCAGATTTACTCATCATCTCACCTTCACCGGTCAGAAGCCAAGTCTTATTACATTCAAAGAAATCACAGATTCTTTTTATATTTCTTTGGTTTGGCATTCCACCAGCTTCATATCTTTGATATCCGCTATAACTTACACCTAATTTATATGCTATTTCAGCTTGTGTTAAGCCGCTTTGACGCCTAAGAAAAGCAACTCTTTTACCAAATTCAATGTCATTCATAAAAATACTAATTCCTTTCAGTGTGTTAGAAATAAATCAATCAGACCTAAAAATTTTGATTGACACCTAAAAAAGTTAGGTTTATATTCAGCTTAATTAATTTAGCAACTTTCAGGCATAAAATCAACAGAAAGGAAACGGTTATGAAGAGCCGCAGAGTCCGGCGCAAGCCAGAAAAGATTACAGAAATAAAGAAATGTCTGCTGACGAAGGGCGTCCGGCAGTCCGATATTGCAAGGAAAATCGGGGTTTCTCCGTCCGCTGTGAATCAGGTGATAACAGGAATCAGAGATACCGAAAAAATCAGAGAAGCACTGATAGCAGCCGGTGTTTCAGAAAAATGGCTTGTAACAACCTATGCTGCCCAAGGTTCCGATTATGGAAACAGAGAAATTCGGAGAGCTGCTTTATAAGAAACTGATCGGAAAATCTCCGACTCAACAGAAGACAATGCGGTGCTACTACCGTAAAATATTCAACGAAACAGGGGAGATACCTGAAGCTCTGCTGACTGAGAACTCAAAGAAACTCTGCGGCAGAAAGAAGCTGATTGACGCGGAAGTTGCGGAGCGTTTCATCGCGATGGTGAAAGCCTCGGCAGATGACGATATTTCAAGCCCGGGCTTTGTACCGAGACGGCTGCGTAAAATCAGAAATTTCAGGAAGTTGCTTGAAACGGAACTGGGCAGAAAGATTCCGAAAGATCAGCTTTACCGGCTGGCAAAAGAGCAGAATCTTTACGAATTTCTGGATAAACCGGACTTTGATGACGATAAGTTTGTCAGCACCGGAAAGAATCATTTCCGATCCGTGCCGGTGTTCGACCTGATTCAGATTGACGGATGTGTGATGAAGTATCTGAAAATAAAGGATGAAAACAATGAATGGCGCAGTCCCGCAGTCATCAGTTTCATGGACACAGGGTCACGGTTCATTTTCAACATGCACTTATGTTTTTCAGAATCAAATCAGTCATCTGTGGAAGCTTTCAGTGATTTTATGAGAAGTACGCTGTTTCCGAACAAAAAGGTCAGACTCAGACCTGATAATTCGAACGGATTTCTGAATCTGAAGCGTCCGATTCATGAACTTAATCAGAAATATTCGACACTTAACGGGCTGTTGTTTGATGAAGACTTTGCGCGGGTGCTGGAAGCCAAAGACAAAATCCATCTTGAACGCAGTCATAAGACGCTTCACAACTTCGAATTCTTTATGATTCAGGAACTTAAAGACAGAATCGCTCTGAGAAAGGAGGGAACAAAGTTTTTTTCAGGAAAGATGGAAAAGACCGTGATTTCACATATCGACATCACGCTGTCAGAGCTGAAAGCCTGCGGAATCATGGAGAAATACCGTTATAATCATAACAGCACATCGCATATTTTCACGGATGACGGGATGCGGATGAGATGGACGCCGCAGCAGAAGCTTGATGATTTTATGTACGGCGTTGAAACAACTATGATTTCGGAAAAAGATATTGAATCTTTAAGTGTTTACGGATTTCAGAAAGAGGTCATTTCAGCACCGAAGTCACGGAGTTTTGTGTATCACGGACGGCAGTATTTTATCCATAAAGAAGTGAATAATTACTGGCAGTTAAGGAGGATGGACAAGGTGAGAGTTTCTGCGGACGGGGATCAGCTTTTCATATTCGAAGATAAAGACAACGGAACCCTGATTCTGACAGCGTTCGCAACGCAGGCGCCGATACGGTCTGAGAAATCTGTGAAAGCGAAAGAAGAGAAGAAAAAGACGCAGAATCAGACGGATATGATTACATCGCTGCTTGAAAACAGCGGAATGGTCATCAATAAAAGTCGGCTGTTCAGAGAATATGATAACGGACTGACACAGGATATTGCAGCGGAACTTCTGGAACAACATGCTGAAAAGTATGAAAAATATGCAGGTGAGAAAGGATTCATCAGTTTCAATCTCTTTCTTGCTGATTTTATCAACAGAAACAAGGCTGAAGTGAAGCCGTATGCGGATCTGAGAAAGGTGGCGTGATGAGGTCAATGATAAACCCCGAACGTGAAAAGCAGATTTACAAAGGAGGATGTATGAAATCGTGGACTGATCTGATGGAAGAAGCAACTGAATTGCATAAGAAAAATGCGGGACTGCTGGCGGACAGATTCAGAATATACCGGATGGCTGTCAATGTCCTGAACAACCTTGAAAAGATAGCGCCGATTGAACCGAGAGAACATCATATTGATTCGGCAATGGATGAGGCGATGAAAATTGTGAACATCTGCATTCCGCAGAACTGAGAGGCGTTATGACATCGAAAGAAATGTCTGATATTATAAGAAAACCCGCATCACGCGAACTGATACTCAGACAGACTGAAAAGATTCTGAAACTCACGGATAATATTGCTTTATCCGAGCGTGATATTACGATTATCACGAAAGCAACAAGAGAAATCCGTGACATCTGCTTCACGAGGTGGACATGATAGCGAACCGCAAAGAAATCTTTGTGAAAGATAAGATTCGGGAATCGTTTCTGAATGTGATAAACAACCGGATTGAAAGAGGAAAGAGCAGCCTGATTATCGGCAGTTACGGCTGCGGAAAAACAGGACTGCTCAGACAGATAAAGCCGAAGAAGCGCGTGGCTTGGGTGAACTCGGTGCAGCCGGTTCATCTTATTCTGGCGAATATACTAGACCAACTCGGCAGAAAAGTCAATGCCAGAAATCTTCAGAACAAGGGCTTGTATCTGGACATGGTAATGGAGCAACATTTTGTGATGCTGATTGACGAAGCGAATGACTTAAGACCCGAATTTTATCCGTATCTCAAAAGAATTATGGATTCGGGCAGCCCGGCGGTCATGGCAGGGCTTGATGACGGAAAGCGCAACATAGAAGCATATCTGTCTGAAAATGTTCCTGATATTCACAGCAGATTCAGGATATTGAAACTGAAATCTGTGGGTTCGGAAGACCTGAAAGCGTCAATGACAAGGTTCGAGCCTGATGCGATTGATGTTCTGTACGGGGCAGCCGGAGGAAATCTGAGAATATTTCAGGACTTATGCGATGACTGCGCGGACAAAGCGGTTGAGATAAAATCTGAGAAAGTAACGGTGGCGATTGCGGTGATATTTGTGTAAGTGATTGTCATTGTTCATATCTTCGGATAAGCGGAAACAGGCGATGCGGGGGCGCACCCTGTCAGGAATAATCCGAAGGAGCGATGGGGGGAAGTTCCTTGTTCATTCCGGA
>DYRC01000372.1 GCA_020718925.1 Desulfonema limicola | reverse complement strand
GGGGGAGGGGTGCTTTGATAGCGCATCGGTATTATTCTCCTTGACGCGCCGAATGATCATGCTAAGATATAGGGCGATATGAAAAAAGAGTGGAAAACATACACCCCGAATTTCCGTCTTGTGGAAAAAGTTCGCGCTCAGTTGAATTGCAGCCCGATCATGGCAAAAATATTGGTCAATCGGCGAATATATTCCGGCGAAAAAGCTGCCGCCTTTCTGAATGCGTCTTTAACTGACATGCGTCCGCCCTTTGCTATCAAGGATATGGATAAAGCGGTCAGGCGGATTTATGACGCCATTGTTCAGCAGGAAAAGATTCTGATCTTCGGCGATTATGACGCGGACGGAATCACTGCCACGACGATGTTATCAGAGTTTTTGCAGGAAACCGGGGCAGATGTATCCTATTATATTCCGCACCGCACAAATGAAGGTTACGGGCTTCAGGATACCCATATTTCAGATTATGCCGCACCCAATGGCATTCAGCTTATTATTACCGTAGATTGCGGCTCAAGCGATCATAAGGCAGTTGACAAAGCCAACGAACTCGGAATTGACATCATTATCACGGATCATCATTCTGTTCCCAATCCGCCGAATGCCTTTGCGGTAATCAACCCGAAACGCAAAGACTGTTCTGCCGGATTTGCCTATTTTGCAGGCGTAGGCGTGGCATTTGCCTTAGTTGTAAGCCTCAGAAAATATCTGCGCGATAACGGATTCTGGCAAAACCGCCCTGAGCCGAATCTGAAAAATTACTGCGATTTGTTTGCGTTAGGGACTGTGGCAGATATGGTTCCTCTGATAGATGAAAACCGGATTCTGCTCAAAACCGGACTTGAGGTCATCAATTCGGCAAACCGTGTGGGGCTTGAGGCTTTGCTGAAAATATCAGGGCTTGCTCAGAAAGAAGCAGACGCGGAAGACATCGGGTTTAAGCTTGCGCCCCGCCTGAATGCTGCCGGAAGAATGGGACATGCCCATATTGCGGTGGAACTGCTGATGGCAAAAGATTCCCGGCAGGCAAATCAGATTGCCGGAACGCTGGATGAGATGAACTGTCAGCGTCAGGAGACTGAAAAAAGAATTTTGGCTCATATTCTTGCCTATCTGGATAAAAATCCGGGAATGCTGACCCGAAAAACGCTGGTGCTGGCACATCCTGAGTGGCATGAAGGAATTTTGGGAATCGTGGCATCCAGAATTGTTGAAAAATATTTCCGCCCGGTATTTCTGATTGCCGCAAAAAACGGCGTAGGCAAAGGTTCGGGCAGAAGTGTGCCGGGAGTGGATTTGTATCAAAGTCTGAGCGCATGTTCGGAATTGTTTGAGGATTTCGGCGGTCATGCGATGGCTGCGGGTCTTCAGATCAGAACGGAGAATATCCGTGCGTTTCGGGAAAAATTTGAGCTTACTGTTGAGAATATGACCACAGAATCGCACTATTCAAAAATCATTTCTATTGACGATGAACTTGATTTTCATCACATTTCCGAGCGGCTTGCGGATGAATTGGAAACCTTAAAGCCTTTTGGGACAGATAATCCTGAGCCGCTGTTTATGGCGCAGAATGTAGCGGTTACATATTCCAAAATGCTTAACGGAAATCACCGCAAGATGGTATTGCGTCAGGAAAAGAATAAACACAGCAAATCATTTATGGCGATTCAGTTTCATATCAATCCTTCTGCGCCGCTGCCGGAACACTTTGAAAAAATTGCATTCCGCGTGAAGTGGAATCGCTGGCAGGGACGCAAAGATATGCAGCTTATCATAGAAGAAACTTAGATTTTCCTTGCAATCCGAAAACCTTGCCGGTATAAAGCATCTGATATTTTTTATTAACTTCGATAAAGAAGGGGTATCATATATGGCAAAGGTATTCCGGCAAAGTACGCGCGAATCCAATATCATATCCAAAATGGAGTCTCAGAAAGAACATGCCCGCAGAAGCACTATCGGCAGTATCAGAGACTGCATAGAGCCGTTCAGCAATGCGATGGCAATGAAATTGGTGGAGAACAATCTGGTAGAGACCACAAATAAGACCTCTTTGGAAGACCAGCTCCGCCGATGTCTGGAAGCTTTAATCTATGCTGAGGATTTTGATATTGACTATCAGGTCGCGCCGTTCAGAAATGTCGCGGCTAATCCGAATATCGTTACCTTATTTCTGACCGCGTTTGTGATTGAAAAGCTGATTAATCATAAAGACGTGGTGGATATTTTCGGATCAGACGAGGACATTTATAAGTGCATTGATTTACAGGTAGCGAAATTTTTACCCGCATAATGCGACCGTCATTTTATCCGAAAACCATCAACGGACCCTTTGATGATCCGGGCGTGTTCATCTCTTTTGAGTTTCAACACCGGGCAATCCTGTTTGATTTGGGAGAGGTGTATGCGCTGTCTGCCCGCGACATTCTCAAAATCAGCCATATCTTTGTCAGCCATGCCCATATTGATCATTTTACAGGATTTGACCGGGTATTGCGCGTGTGTCTCGGTCGTGAAAAAAATCTCAGCCTTTACGGACCCGAAGGCTTTTTACATCATGTCCATGGAAAGCTGTCCGGATATTGCTGGAATCTGGTGCATCATTACAGCAATCATTTTGCCATAGAAGCCAACGAAGTCAGACAAGACCGGATTCTGACGCAGAGCTATCCGTGTCAGAGCGGATTTGCCCCTTCCGAAATTACCGAACGCCCCTTCACCGGAATATTGCTCAAAGAACCTTCGCTCACTGTGTCCGCTGTGATTTTGGATCACGGCATCCCCTGTCTGGCATTCAGTTTAAACGAACGATTTCATATCAACATCCTCAAAGATCGCCTGAATGAATTAAATCTTTCCGTAGGACCTTGGCTAAAAACCTTCAAAGATGAAATTTTCAGCGGAAACATGACTCCGGAGACCGAAGAGTTGGCGCGTCAGATTGCCATCATCAGTCCGGGGCAGAAAATCACTTATATCACCGATGTGCGTTACAGCGAATCCGATGCGGCGAAAATGATTGAATTGGCAAAAGATTCAGATCATCTGTTTATTGAAGCAGCATTTTCAGACAAAGACAAAGAACTTGCCCAGCAGAAACGACATCTTACCGCCCGTCAGGCAGGAGAGATTGCGGCAGCCGCTCATGCAAAACAACTGACGGTGTTTCATTTTTCCCCGCGCTATATGGGCATGGAAGCTCTCCTGCTTGAAGAAGCGGAATCTGCTCACCTAACCCCCCGACCCCCTTCCCTGAAAGGGAAGGGGGAGTAAAGACTCCCCTCTCCGTTTCGGGGAGGGGTTACATCGGCGGCTTTGCCAGCAGAATCCGACAATCTGCCACCATGCAGCCCTGTCCTCTCGGATAAACAATCAGCGGATTAATATCCAACTCGCTGATTTCAGGATGTGTGCTGACCATCTGGGAAAGCCGCAGAATGCACTCTCTGATGGCGTCGGTGTCCGAGTGCGGATTTCCCCGAACCCCTTCCAACAGCCTATAGCCTCTGATTTCTTTGATCATATTTTCAGCACTTGAATCCCACATCGGCGCCAGCCGGAAGGTTACATCTTTCATGGCTTCGACAAAGATGCCGCCCAATCCGAACATACACAAAGGACCGAACGACGAATCTCTCGAAGATCCGATGATAACCTCAACACCCGATTTTGCCATCTGAACCATCAATATCCCGTCAATCCGGGCATCAGACTTGTATTGTTTTACATTGGCAAGAATTTCATGGTATGCG
>DYRC01000371.1 GCA_020718925.1 Desulfonema limicola | reverse complement strand
TAAGCACAGGGGCTTACCCCTACGGTATTGCCGGAAAATATAAGATCGGGTACTTAATTATTCTGCATTGACATCAATCTGTAAATATGTAAAAGTTTCCATCTCAGACGTAAAGGATTAAAATATGGATACAAAACAATTCACCTTTCGGATTCCGCAGGATTTACATGCGGCTTTCAGGGAATTTAGGATAACGGACATTGAAAAATAAAACAAAAACACCCTGCATCGCCATCTTCGGCACCGGATCAGACGTTGGAAAAAGCATTGTTGCCACAGCCTTATGCCGGTTTTTCAGAAACAAAGGCATTCGGGTTGCGCCGTTCAAGGCGCAGAATATGTCAAACAATTCCGGCGTAACGCCCGAAGGCTTGGAAATGGGACGCGCCCAGATTGTTCAGGCGGAAGCGGCAAAAATTCCGCCTCATGCGGATATGAATCCCATTTTGTTAAAACCCACAAGCGATGTCGGCTCTCAGGTCGTGGTGCTGGGGCGGGCGGTTGAAAATCAGACTGCCAGTCAATATCACAAGGAAAAAGAAGCTTTGTTTTCAACAACTTGTGCTGCCTTGAATCGGCTTAGGGAGCAATATGAGCTGATTGTGATGGAAGGCGCAGGGTCTTGTGCCGAAGTCAATCTCATGGCGCATGATATTGTCAATTTTCGCATGGCGGAATATGCTGATGCGCCGATAATTTTGGTGGCAGATATTCACCGGGGCGGCGTGTTTGCTCAGATTGTGGGAACGCTGGAATGCCTGTCCCAAGATCAGAAAGATCGCATTGCGGGCTTTATCATCAATCGCTTTCGGGGCGATATTACCTTATTTCAGGACGGCATAAGCTGGATAGAACAGAAAACCGGAAAAAAAGTCTTCGGCGTTTTGCCTTGGTATAACCATTTCCGCATTGAAGCTGAAGATTCGGTGGTGATTGAGCATCCGGCAACCGTATTGCCTGAAAAAAGCGATATGCCGATGATTGCGGTTATCCGGCTGCCGCATATTTCCAATTTTACAGATTTCGATCCCCTGCTCGCGCTGAATGGCGTCAAAATTTGTTTTATCGAACAAAAGCAACCTCTTTCAGCCTTCAATGCCGTGATTCTGCCCGGATCCAAAAACACCCGCTTTGATTTGGAATGGCTGAAAACCACCGGATGGGCAGAAATGCTGATGCAGTATGCTGAAAGCGGCGGAAATATTTTGGGAATTTGCGGCGGATATCAGATGCTGGGGCGGATGGTGCATGATCCCGAAGGCTCTGAAGGGCATCCCGGCTCAACTTCGGGGCTTTCGCTGCTGCCGATAGAGACGGTTCTGAAACCTCCTAAAACCACGACATTAACCCGCTTTTCATGGCATGGCTTGGATGGCACGGGCTATGAAATCCATGTCGGGCAGACCTATCGGATTGACGGAAAACCTCTGTCAGATATTCTTGAACAAGACCGCATCATCGGGACGTATATGCACGGATTGTTTGACAGCCCGGAAATTACCAAACACTGGCTGAAGCGCATCGGATTAAGCCATATCGGAGTGTCAAAGCTTCATGGTCCTGCGGCAAGAGACCATGAATATGACCTCTTAGCCGAGCATTTTGAAAAACATATTGATACTCAGGCAATATTTAAGCTTTCGGGGCTTTGATAGGCACCGGAATGCCTGCCACCATCCAGATGACCCGATCCGCGCATCCGGCGGCGGTCTGATTGATAGCTCCGGCAATATCCCGAAATGTCCGGGCAAGCGAGTTTTCCGGCACAATGCCGCATCCCACCTCATTGGAGACAAGAATCACCGGGCATTGAGCGGCTTTAAGCGCGTGTGTCAGCGTTTGCAAATGTTCGGCAATTTTTTCAGAAGGCGTGTTTTCCAAAACAAGATTGCTTGCCCACAACGTCAGGCAATCTGCCACAATCACATCTGCTTTGGGGCTGTTTTTAGCGATTGATTCGCCAAGAGCTATCGGAATTTCAAGCGTTTTCCATGTCCGGCTTCTTTCCTGCTGATGCTTTCTGACCCGCGCTGTCATTTCATCGTCATACGGCACACAGGTGGCAATGAATATCTTCCGATTTCCGGGAATTTCCTCCGCCAATGTCAACGCATGAGAGCTTTTTCCACTTCGACATCCGCCGATAACAAAGATGATTTCTTTCACTGTTTTTAATTCCTATCCGGATAAGAGTCGGTTTTTTATTCCAAGGTGCTTAGAATTGCTGATGAAAATATATTTCATTTGCCTAAAATATATGCTAAACTTAATTATTTCACCCCTCCCCCGGCCCCTCCCCTGAAAGGAGAGGGGAGTACTGATGACATCTCCCCCTTCCCTTTCAGGGAAGGGGGCCGGGGGGTTAGGTGAATTTGATAGCGAATCGGTATATATCTTATTTCAAAGGATTTGTCATGTCAAATTCGGAAAGTGCTGCCTGATGATGAATAAAATGATTACGCGATTCTTTTGGCTATTAGGGGCTGTTCCCCAAAAATACGCGCTGAAACTGAGCCGAATATTGGGAACTTTCTGGTTTCAGGTGGATAAGCGGCACAGAACTATTGCCACAGAAAATCTGACACGCGCATTCGGAGCTGAGAAAAATCCTGCTGACATCAGAAACCTTGCAGAACGGACTTTTCAGAATATTATCCGAATTATCTTTGACATCGGCTGGTATCTGCATATCAATCCTGAACAATTTCATAATCATTTCCGCATAGAAGGGGTTGAGCATCTGAATACAGCCCGCGCCAAAGGAAAAGGCGTTTTAGCGCTGACCGCTCATATCGGCAATTGGGAAATGCTGGCAGCAATTGCGGTAATGACCGACACGCGGGTCACTGTCGTGTATCGTCCCCTTGATTTTCTGCCGCTTGAAAACTTTTTTGTCAATTTAAGAACCCGATTCGGCGTAACGCTCATTCCCAAAGCCAATTCCATGAGAAAAATTCTGAGCAGCCTGAAATCCGGAGAAACCGTATTGATGCTGATGGATCAGAATGTGGATTGGTATGAAGGCGTATTTGCGGACTATTTCGGTCATCTTGCATGTACCAGCAAAGGATTGGCGCTGATTGCCTTAAAAACCGGAGCGCCGGTGGTTCCGGCATTTCTGGTGCGTGATGCGTCCGGCTTTCTTGCTCAATTCTGTCCTGAAATCCCTCTGATAAAGACCGGCGACAAAATAAAGGACGTGGAAGAAAACACCCGGCAGTATAACAAGGCAATTGAGGAGTTTGTGCGCCGCTTCCCAGACCAATGGTTCTGGGTTCATCAACGATGGAAAACAAAAAACTATTGCCTTTTGTCTGAAAAAGAAGATGGATAAAAGCATTCTGATTGTCCATCAGGGCGCGTTAGGCGATCTTGTTCTGTGCTTTCCCGCGCTTTTTGCTCTGAGAAAATATTTTCACCATATCCATATTCTCTGCCAGAACAGACTTGGAAAATTGTCGTGTCATCTTGGGCTTACAGATAGGCATTTTCCTATCGAAAGCGCGATGTTTGCGTCATTGTATGCCGATTCCCCGGCTCCCGAAGTCCGGGAAATGCTGATGCAATATGATGATATTGTGTTGTTTTCTTTTTCACAACAGCTTCAAAAGAGCATTCGCAGAATTACAAATAAAAACGCATATCTGATTGCGCCTCGCCCGAAAATCGGCAAAAAAATTCATGTCAGCCGTCATATTTTATCCGGGCTTGCTGATTGCGGGTTGCTGAAACCCGATGATATATCTCCGATAATACAGGATTTCAGATAT
>DYRC01000370.1 GCA_020718925.1 Desulfonema limicola | reverse complement strand
AGAAAGGACTCAGCGGAACAGTCATCGCGCCTGCCTTTCACACAGAAAAAGAAACCCACAGGAGTTACTTCTATGAATGACGTTGTAGGGATAAAACAGTATCGGCTGCCGATTCCGGCATATCTTTCGTATGAAAAATCTGTAAATTCAACAGAATATGTTTTAAAAAATATCGGATCCGAATTTCGTATTAAATTCGGAACATAAAACAGAAAAACTTATGGTCGAGTACTTTTACGATATTTGAACTTGATTGGTTCAGGCTTGAAGTTACACGGGAACGTTTTAATATTTTTACCGAACAGGAAGCCTATTTTGAACCGCTTACGGATTTGGTTATCGGAACTTTCAGTTTGCTCTGCCATACCCCAATAGCCAAAATGGGGATTAACTCTTCCCTGCATTTCAGAATGAGGTCTGAAAAAGAATGGCATGAAGTCGGAGATCGGTTAGCTCCCAAAGAGCCATGGAAGGATATTTTGAAAAAAACGGGTATAGTCTTCCAATTTAGATTTTTTTATGGCATATTTTTTTGCTTTTATGTTATATTCCGTTCAGATTTAAACAAATCAGATAGTAATTCATATAACTCTCTGAAATCCTTCAATAACAAAGGAAGTCAGAGATTATGTTGAGCAGAAGTTCGGAATATCTTACTGTGTCGAAGCTGTCAGACAATTACTCAGAAAGCGCGGACTGAAAGTTCTGCGTCCCGGAACCGTTCAGGGTAATCATCCGGGTAAGGAAAAGCAGAAAGAATTTATCGGACAATATAGCAATATGCGAAATACTCCTGATTCTGTTACATTATGCGGCGATGTGATGCATCTGATTCATCAGAATTTTCCGGGATTATGTTGGGGGAAACCCCGAATTTCCGCCGATTGAGGAAACAGATTCCGGGTAGAATGTTGATCTGTTCAACTCTGCCGCGCCTTTGAAAACATTACAATAGAAAGCATCTTATGCGAATTTTTGCCGCTATTTTCATCAATATCATACTGATCGGCGGGCTGGCGTTGTATATGAATCATCGGGATACCAAAGCCCCGGTTGAAAAAACGCCGGTTCAGACAACGATTTCTCAGGGAGTTTACACTCTGGAAATCACGCCCGGATTTGCGCCCGCGCCGGATCCGTTTGCGCTTGGAACAGATAAGCCCGCGCTGCTTCTGGTAAAAACCGGAAGCCGTGAAATTTTGCGAAAAACCGAGTCCGTGAAAGCCGGAAAGCTGTTGAGAATTGAAAATCTCTCCGGTCTGGTTATAGGGCATAACGAGATTTATATCCAAGCCAGTCCGCCATCTGAGGACAATGCCCATCACGCGCTCAGGGTGCGGGTTCTGGAAAATGAAAATCCCGTTGCAGATGCCACGTTCTGGGCGCCGCCAGGTATGGGAATCAATGATACCCTGTATTTTTCCATAGGTTCTGAAAAAAAAGCGGAGGCTCGCCATGACTGAATCTCTTCCCGCGATTGTCGTGGAAAATCTCACTGTCAGCTACGGACCCAAACCCGCACTGCTGGATATTTCACTTTCCATTGACAAAGGGCTGCTGGTCGGCGTGATCGGTCCGAATGGCGCGGGTAAATCCACGTTTGTCAAGGCAATCTTAGGCTTTGTCCGGCGAGATGTCGGGGTGGTGAAAATTTCAGGCATTCCGGCAGAAAAAGCCAGAGGATTGGTGGCGTATGTGCCTCAGCGCGGTTCGGTGGATTGGGATTTCCCGATTCAGGTCAAAGAGGTTGCCATGATGGGACGCTACGGCGCAATCCCCTGGTATCGCAACCCGGGCAGGCAGGATTGGGAAATTGTGGAGCAATCGCTGGACATGGTTCGTATGAGCGAATTTAAAGACCGTCAAATCGGGCAGTTGTCCGGCGGTCAGCAGCAACGGGTGTTTATGGCTCGCGCATTGGCTCAAGGCTCGGAAATTCTGCTCTTGGATGAGCCGTTTGCCGGAGTGGATGCAGCAACAGAACGCGCTATTCTGGATGTGCTGGAGCAAGCCAAAAAGACCGGGCGCACCCTGGTCGTGGTTCACCATGATTTGGCAACCGCTGCCGAATACTTTGACCGGCTTATTTTAATCAAGCAGCGGTTGTATGCTTACGGACCGCCTGAAGCGGTGCTGCGTGAAGATTTGTTAAGCGAAGTCTATGAGGGAAAACTTCGGATTTTTTCAAATATTACTCGCACTTAATAATCACATGGTCTGCAAACTGATGATTGAGCATAAATTTTATGCCATCTGCCCGAAACGCAATCCACACATTGTCTTCCTGTGTCCGATCATCTAACAGAATCCGGTCTCCGATTCGCAAACCGGTCTTTGCTGCGTTTTCGGATAAGCTTTCAACCACGCCTTTATCGCCTTTTCTCAGAAGACTTAAAGAAACCGCACACCCCGGAGCCTTGCAGCTCGGCTCTTCAGGAATTTCCTGCCCATGCGGGTCTTTGATCGGATGCCCCAGCAAATCATCAAGATACTCAATCGCGCTCGGATCATAGCTATGTTCCAATTCATGCGCTTTGGGATGAATGTCTGCCTGCGGCGTTCCGACGTATGCCAGATAGCTTTCCCAAAGCCGGTGAGCGCGTAAAATTTTTACCGCATCTGCTTTACCTTTGTCTGTCAGGACAATCCGGTCGCCCATATTCAGAAGCCCCTGAGACGCCAGATTTTTTACCGCCTGCCGGATTTTTCCCCTTTTGAGAGGGGTCAGGGGTGTGTGCTGAGATAAAGCAGTCTGAATATCAGACAACGCCGCGTTTTCCCGACGGATCAGAAATCCCAGAATATCTTCGGTCAACTGCTGAGGAACAAGGCTTCGCTGACGCAGCCATCGGGCTAAAATGCCATAGCGCGGGGCGACAAATAATACGACAAGAAACTGGAACGTGCAGAATAGCATGATTGCGCCGCCGCCGGAAGAATCCGCCCAAACGCACAGATACAGCCCGCCGATAACGCTGGTCAGTCCGAACAGCGCGGCTAAGAGCATCATCCGGTCTAATCGGTCGCTTAACAGATACGCCGTAGCTGCGGGCGTAATCAGCAATCCTACGACTAAAATCACGCCGACCATGCTGACCGCGCTGACCACAACCAAGGATACGCAGGTCGTCAGCAGATAATCAATGAACAGCACCGGCATTCCGACAGATGCTGCCATGACCGGATCAAAGCTGGTGAGTTGAAAATGCCTGAAAAACAGGAGGATAATGGTCAGCACAATCGCCGAAGTCATGGCAGACGCCCATAAATCCGTATCTGCCACGCCCAGCACATCGCCCATGATAAAGTGCATGAGATCGATGTGAATATAATTTCTGAAAACAGATACCAGTACCACGCCTGCGGCAAATACACCGGTGTACATAATGCCGATAGCCGTGTCTTCTTTGACTCTGGACATCCGGGACACAAAGCCGATGAGAAATACCGTTAAAATTGCGGCAATGAGTGATCCGATCAGCATTGCCGGCGCATACGCTTCTATGCCGAAAACCATTTTCATAAATAAATAGCCGCCTGCCACGCCCGCAATCATGGCGTGAGACAGCGCGTCTCCCAAAAACGACATGCGCCGCAGAATAACCAGACAGCCGACCACGCCGCACACAATCGCCACCATCGAGCCGCCGATCAGGGCTTTTTGAAAAAAAACATCCTGAAACGGCTTCAATACTGTATGAATTATCGGATTCATTGTTCTCCTTTGAGTATTTGTTGAACGGATTCACAGTTATGCCCGCAAATCATATATTTTTGTAA
>DYRC01000369.1 GCA_020718925.1 Desulfonema limicola | reverse complement strand
AGATATGACTGTTTCGGTTTATAGCGGAATCATCATTCTTTTCCTACTGATGCAAGCACTATATCATAAGAAACAGGGCAATCACAGGGGATTGCCCCTACGGAATACGGAAAAAATTATGAACGGGTAGTTAAAATTCAAAGTCTATATCATCGCATCCTCTGCGGCTTCTCTGACCTGCTCACTGTATGCGCCGCTCAGAACTTTTTCCACGTTCATAAGAGCATCTGCGCTGCCGATCTGACCGAAAACATAGAGAATATCGCCTTTAATCTGATCGTCCGCTTTTTCAAATCGTTCCCGAAGCGGCGCAATCATCGCTTCGGCAAGCGATTTATCTTTGTCAATGATTTCTTCGGCTGCTGCCATTGCGCCCAGCCGGATCTGCCATTTTGCATGAGTGATCAGATCGAAAAACGCCGGAAAAACAAGCTTGTGATCCAGCATCATCTGAGACAGTTTAAAGGCTTTGCCTTCGGAAAGCATGTTTTCCAAAGATGCCGCGCCCAATTTTGCCGGATCGCGGTCGGAGATTGTAGTCAGAATTTCAGCAACGGGCATTGAACCGCTCCACCGGAACATATCTTCCAACAAAAGCGTGGGCGCGGATTGAACCTCATCTTTTTCAGCCATTTCCGGAAAAAGCCCGCCGTCTATCACCATCAGCCGGACGAGTTCATTGGCAAGCGCAATCGGCGCCAACTGCCGGACTGCCTGCGGGCAAAAGGGGCAATGCTGGGAAACATACAATTTCAAATCTACAGGCATACGGATCTGCGTCTCAGCCAAATTCTGGGGCATAGATAGGATGTCCAGAAACGGCGATAACTCCATACCGAGCGGAATCGCATGATAATACAGATTTTTCCCGATTTTCATGCCCGGTCTGCCCTCTTCTTTTTCGCGCTTAATCCGCACGTTAGGCGCAAGCCCGGCTAAAATATCGCAGAATGCCCGGAATTCTTTAGTTCTGTCATCTTCGGTGATGATAAGCTGAATCTGTATCTCATCCGATAACCGGGCATTCCATTCGGTAATCTGCTTTTCTTCCTGCGGTGTCATCGTTTTGCCCTTCTTTCTCTCAATTCTCTGAGCGCGTCCGCTGCGATCCATCTGGCGGCTTTCGAGTCTGTTTTCTGAATGGTTTCAGCAATTTCAATGGCGCGTTCCGTCAGTTGCGGATTGCGCTTTCCGATCTGGCGCAATGCCCAATTCACGGCTTTTTTCACATAATTCCGATCATCTGAGGCATGTTTTTCAATCAAAGCAAAAAACTTCTCAAAATCGTTATCGTCGGCTTTTTTGTCATGAACAGCGAGTTGCGCCATCATCACAAACCCCGCGCGTCTGACAGATTCCTGTTTCCGGCTGCTCCGTTCAAGGGCTTTTTCCCATGCCACATGGGTTTTGCGAAACAAGCGGCTGCAACATTGATCGCACAGATCCCATGGCTCAAACTCTTTGACCCACTGCTCCATCTGACGATTGCTCAGTTTTTCAGGATCAGCCACCATGCAGGCAAGAATCCGGGCTTCGTGAACTTGGGAATCCCACAACTGTCTTGCCGATTTCGGGTCTTTTCCGCTCTGTTTGGCAATTTTTTCCAAAGAAGGAATCGGAACGCCCAAAACCTTTTTTCCGGTGATGCCGAATCGCGCCATGCCCGCTACTGCTTCAGGATTGGACATGCCTTCAAGCTGTTTGAGAATATCTTCGCAGGTCATTTTTTCTCTCCGCACAGCAACTGCCGCAGTCTTTCGCTTAGAAACATAATAGATTCAATATCCAGATGCTGTGTGATGGTCTCGTCAAACAAGACTTTGACAATGGCATTCAGCCCTTCTTTTGGGTCGCCTTCCCAGAACATGAGCATCAGAGGAATTTTAGGCAGAGGCTTGAATAGAAACGCCAGATCCGTTGATTTGACGGTTTCAGTCATGTCTGTTCCGCCAATGGCCAGGGATGCAGATCGCAATTCTTCAACTTTTCCGGAAAATCGCGCCAACAGCGGCTCTTCAACATGCGCCCGCATGGATTTGATTTTGGAAATGGTGTTGGGGATTTCCTCAAGCCCTTTCCATTTGCCCGTAGGAACCGCGCTTCCGCCCTGAGACAGATGATTGAAAATAAAAACCTGCTCCCAGTGATTCAGCAGTTCTCCGTTTTCTTTGCACACAGAGCCTTTTTTAATCAGAATATGACCTGTGAAATACGGCAGTTTCAGGACATACTCATCGTTTTCTCTGATAAGCTCCCCGCCGATTCTCGGCGGCAAATCTTCAAGATTCACAGACGCCGCCCGCTCTTTTGCCCACTGAAGCGCGTCTGACGCCAAATCGCGTTTCGTCCATTTTCCGGCAGCATATTGCGCGTCCAATTCTTTCCGGCAGGTTTCAATCATATCTGCGGCAAGATGCGGGCAGTTTTTCAGGGGCAGTTTTTCCGATACCACCATGCTGGCAAACGCCAGACAGGTCGGAAATCCGCAGTCTTTGCAATTGGTTTTGGGCAGCACTTTGTGATATAAATCAATTACGGATAAGGGCATGAAATATTTCCTTTCAATCTTATGATGCGCTGATTTTATATACCGCTTTTTTTGTTCTTTTGTTCGATCCGGGAGATAATCCATTGCGTTATTTTTTTATCATCACCGCACATTGACAGACTTTTCGATGCGGACACAGGGATTTCGGCGCGCGCCATGCTCTGATGCCCGCCAGCCGAACCCAGTTCCCCGAAACTTCGTTTAGCCAGTTTTCCCGCATTTTTGCGGATACCGTCATTTCTGAAAATAATCACTAATTTATTCTCATAAATCCCGGACACGATGCTCCATGCCACCGGATTCACCCGCATAAAGAAATCCGCAATCAGCACACAGACATCCGGCGTAACCACGCTGCCCAGATGAACAAATACCCGGCTTTTATTCATCCGCATATTCTGAAGAGCGATTTTGAAATATTTCAGAAAATCCAGACGTATATCCGCATGTTCGATTTTCCGGGCAAGGGTGATATTGGCATATCTGAACAGAAACTGAAAGGCTTTCAAATCTTCGCTCAGAGTTTTGCGCTCAAAGTTGCTGGTATCGTTTTTGATGGCATGAAACAGCCCTGTGGCTAATCTGACAGAGGGTTTGATGTTTGCAGCTCTCAGATATTCGGTCATAATCGTAGCGGTCGCGCCGTAATTCGGGCGAATATCGGTAACCGAAGCCTTATATCCGGTGTCAGGATGATGATCAATAATTATATCCGGCGCAAATTTTTCAAAGATTTCATGGTGGTTGGGCTGCGAATCCAGCAGAACAATACGGTGAAACCGGGTTTTATGACAAAGCTCGTCTGCGTGAATCAGCTTGACGCCCAACAGCCGAATCATTGCCAGATTATCCGGGCGTTTGATCACATTGACGCCGGATATGGTGATAGATGACACTTTACGCCATAAAAGCCGCCGCGCAGCCATCGCGCTCGCAATCGCATCCGGGTCTGCATTAATCAGAATCAGGACGTGATCCGTGCTTGAAAACTGAGCATAAAACCGGCGTAATTTTTCAGATGCGGAAATAGTCATTTATGCTGCGCCTGCCCCAATTTTCCTATCCGGATCGCAGAAGTCTGTCTGAAAAGAATCTTTTCCCATCTTAGCCAAAGACAACAGAAATTCTGTCCGGTCTGTGCCTGCTATATTTGCGGCAACTTCCTGAGAAATTCTGCCTTGTTCATACCATGCAACGGCTGCCGCAAGCCGCATCTGGCGGATAAAATCATCCGGTGCAAG
>DYRC01000368.1 GCA_020718925.1 Desulfonema limicola | reverse complement strand
GGGGAGGGGTCGGGGGAGGGGTGCTTTGATAGCGAATCGGTATTATCTTGTCCCGTAGGGACAGCCCATAATAGCGCGGCAATTTATTGCCGTGAGGTTAATATCATTTTCTCTTGCACTTGAAAATAAACTGGTGTATCAGGATTTATTATGGTTGATTCAGACGATAAAGTCGCGCTCGAACTTGTGATTGACAATCTGCCACACGCGATTATGGTGGTCAATGACAGGCGGATTATTCTGCTGGTAAACAAGATGTTTACGGCTTTTGCACATAAAGCCAAACGGGAAATCTATGGCATTCCCGGCGGCAAGGCGTTTTCCTGTGTTCATTCGGCGGATGTTCCTGAAGGCTGCGGATTCGGTCCCACCTGTCAGTTCTGCGCGATTAAAAAAATCGTTCAGAAAACATTTGCGGCACATCAGGATCAGCCCATGTCCGAAGCTGTGATGAATTTTTCCGATAAAGGAAAACGCTGGCTGAGATTCTGCACCACATATCTGAAAACAGAGAATACAGACGCGGCGATTGTGGCAATTGAAGACATCACAGACCTCAAAAAACAGGAGAGTCTTCGTGTGATGAATGAGAAGCTCAGAGCCGCAATGGAAATCGGCGGCGCGGTCTGCCATGAGATGAATCAGCCGCTTCAGGTGCTGCTGGGTGAACTTAATCTGATAATGGAACATTCTGACGCAGATGAGCCGACATATCACAAACTGACGGATATGAAGGCGCAGTTGAAACGCCTGAGTGAAATTACCAAAAAACTGATGAATCTGCATTCCTATCACACCAAAACCTATATTGACGAAATCAGAATTTTGGATTTGGATAAATCATCCGAATAAGATTGACAAACTCAATATACATGACTAATCTGATAGAAAATAGCCTGCTTAAATTCAGCGGGTCTGTAATTTTGAAGGAGGAAGTTTGAATTATGGTAGAAATAACGCCAGCGGCAACAACTCAGATTGCCGATTATTTCAAAGGCAAAAAGGTTGAGCCGATACGAATCTTCTTGAATGAAGGCGGATGAGGCGGTCCCTCTCTTGCAATGGCTCTGGATGAGCCGAGAGACTCGGATCAGGTATTCAAAGTTGATAATTTTCAATATCTTGTAGATAAAGAATTTCTTGAAAAAGCAAAACCGATCAAAGTGGATTTTCTGAATATCGGTTTCAAAATCACATCCGGTATTGATTTGGGAGCCGGTTGTGGCAGCGGATGCAAGAGCGGCTGTAGCTGCTGATAATATAACGTCAAAAAAAAATCAAGGGCAGCATCGCAATGATGTTGCCTTTTTTTATATGGAGGGACAATGGCAATCGCAGATTATACGATAGATGATACCGTAGCAATTGTGAATCTCAATTCCGGTGAAAATCGCTTCAATCCTGATTTTATCAAGGGTTTTCTGGATGTTTTGGATAAGGTGGAGCAAAGCGAAGCAAAAACGCTGGTCGTAACCTCTTCGCATGAGAAAATATTTTCAAACGGTCTTGATTTGGAATGGCTGGTGCCGGTGATTCAGAAAAAGAATACCGATGAGGCAAAAAACTTTTTTTATCTTCTCAATACCTTATTCAAGCGCACCCTGACCTTTCCCATGATTACCATAGCGGCAATCAACGGACATGCGTTTGCAGGCGGCGCAATCTGGGCGTGTGCGTTTGATTTCCGCTTTATGCGCTCTGACAGAGGCTTTTTCTGCATTCCGGAAGTTGATTTGGGCATTCCGTTTCTGCCCGGAATGATCGCGCTGCTTAAAAAAGCAATTCCGCCGTATAAATTCGAGGAAATGCAGTATACCGGCAAACGCCTGACTGCCGATGAATGCAAAACGCATCACATCATCACTGAAGCTGCTCCGATGGATAAACTGATGGAAACCACGCTCGGCTTTGCCAAAGGCTTGAATAAAAACAGAAATATTATCCGCCCGATGAAGCTTCGGCTGTATAAAGACATTATCCATGAATTGGAAGTTGAAGACATTCCCTATATTGAGTCCGGGAAATTCCATATCGGATGAAAACGGAGGCGGATGATGAAGATTTTTATCAGCGGCGGACTCGGATTTGTGGGAACTCATCTGACAACGCGCCTTTTGAAACAAGGGCATCAGGTGATTGCTGCCGGAACCCGCCCGGATCCGGGAAAGATTCGGCATGAAAAATTTCAATATATTTCAGCAGATACCCGCAAAAAAGGCGATTGGCAAAATGCTCTGTCAGATATTGATGCGGTGGTGAATCTTGCCGGAAAAAGTATTTTCAATTTCTGGACTAAGGCATATAAGCAGATGATGTATGACAGCCGGATTTTAACCACCCGCAATATTGTCGAAGCCTTGCCGAAGGATCGGAAAATTGTGTTGTGCAGTACTTCGGCAGTAGGATATTACGGAGACCGGGGAGATGAAACGCTGACAGAGCAATCTTCAAATGGCGTTGATTTTCTTGCACAGATCACCAAAGATTGGGAAGCTGAAGCATTTAAAGCTCAGGAAAACGGTCATCGCGTGGCGGTGATGCGATTCAGCGTGGTGCTGGGCAAGAACGGCGGCGCAATAAAGCAGATGGTTCCGGCATTCCGTTTGGGGCTGGGCGGTCCCATCGGCAATGGCAGACAGTGGTTTCCGTGGATTCATATTGAGGATTTGCTCTCTGCCACAGCCTTTATTCTGGAAAATGACACCGCAGACGGCGCGTTCAATTTCTGCGCCCCGGAACCTGTCAGACAGGGCGATTTTGCCAAAACTCTCGGAAAAGTACTTTGCCGCCCCGCATTTATGCCTGCCCCGGCGTTTATTTTCCGCCATATCTTGGGAGAATTCGGCGCGTCTCTGCTGAACAGCCAGAAAGCATCACCGGACAGGCTTTCGGAAATCGGCTTTTCATTTCAATATCCGAATGTTGAGACAGCCCTTGAGAATATTGTGAGGTGAGCGATGTGGCTGACAATCCTGATCGCCTTTGTCATCTTGGCGGCGTTTTTATTTTTCTGGATCGTATTTTACAAAAAAGAGGACAAGGAAAAAACCGTTCAATTTTCCTGTCATCAGTGCGATGAAAAAGATTGCACCTGTACCCCTCCCCTGACCCCTCCCCGAAACGGAGAGGGGAGCAGTGTCTCTCCCCATTCCCTTTCAGGGAAGGGGGCAGGGGGGTTAGGTCATAAACCATAAGGAGAATTTTTATGTCAGACTTAGCAGAAATCATCAGACAAAGAAGAAGTATTCGCAGATATGAGGAAAAAGCGATTTCAGACGAGGCAATTCAGCAGATTCTTGAGGCAGTTCAATGGGCGCCGTCATGGACAAACTGCCAATGCTGGGAAGTGATCGTCATCAAAGACGCATCTGTAAAGGAAAAGCTTCAGGCAACGCTTGCCCCGAAAAACCCTGCGACCAAAGCCATTACAAATGCGTCTGTGCTTCTTGCCTTGTGCGGAAAACTCGGCGTTTCAGGCTTTTATGACAACAAACCCACCACAAAATTCGGCGACTGGTTCATGTTTGATCTGGGGCTTGCCACGCAGAATATCTGCCTGCGCGCCCATGATTTGGGAATCGGAACCGTGATTGTGGGATTATTTGATCACGACAAAGCCAAAGAGGTGCTGAATGTGCCTGCGGGCTATGATGTGGTCGCGCTGATTCCGATGGGCTATCCGGCAAAAATCTCCGCCGCGCCAAAGCGCAGAGAGATTGCCGAATTTACGCATTACGAGCGGTTTTAAGTCAAATCAGAATGAAAGGATGATGGGGGAAGGATACGCATCATCCTTTTAATC
>DYRC01000367.1 GCA_020718925.1 Desulfonema limicola | reverse complement strand
TATTGCTGATCAATACGAAAGCGATTGCTTACTTAATTCAGCGCTATGCGGAAAAGCCGAAATTGTTCACAACCTCTCTTTAAGCATTCTGTGCTTTATCCCGCATTATCATCAGCAGTTTCATCTGTCATAAACGCGGTCGGATGGGTTTCTTTGATGTATTTGGAAATACCGCTGACAATGGACTCACACAACGCGTCCTGATATGCCGGATTGTTCAATCGCTCGCATTCCCGTTTGTTGCTGATAAAGGATGTTTCAATCAGAATTGACGGCATCTGCGCGCCCATCAGCACATAAAACGGAGCCTGCTTGACGCCTTTGCTTTTGATTGCACTATACCGCGCCCTGAGATTACGATACATCGCATTCTGAACATGAGCCGCTAACCTGCTGGATTCATTTATTTTAGAGTTTTTCATCAGATCATGTAAAATCGTCTGAAGATCGCTGATATTTTTTCGGGAAGTGGCATTTTCACGCGCGGCTACCAGAATTGCACTATCATCTGTCGCCAGATTCAGAAAATAGGTTTCCAGCCCGTGTGCATCCCGGTTTTTGGACGCATTGGTATGAATGGAAATAAACAGATCGGCATTTTTGGTGTTGGCAATCGCGGTTCGTTCCTCAAGACTCAGTCCTTTGTCTGTGGTTCGCGTTAAAAAAACTTCGCACCCCAGTCTTTGGCGGATTTTCTGCGCCAGTTTTTTGGCAAGTTCCAGAGTTACATGCTTTTCATACACGCTGCCGTAATATCCCACCGCGCCGACATCTTTTCCACCATGCCCCGCATCAATCACAATGCGTTTGACGCCGAGTGCCAATTGTTTTGCCAGATCATGCACCATTTTGCCTTTTTTGGTGGGAATCGGCGATGGCGGTTCCGGCGGCTCCGGTGTCGGTTCCGAAGAGGTTACGCTTTTGGCTTCTTTTCCCCACACATCAATAATGGTTTTGAACGGGTTTTTAAGCGAAAAAATTTTATAGGTTTTAAACGATTTGATGTCAATCACCACCCGCACCGAATCCGGCGTATGCTGAGAGGGTTTGGCATCTGTCAGCAGATCGTCATTAATCGGAATAACGCCTTTATTGAGATTTTCGCCTAATCTGCTGTTATCAAAATCAATCTGAAGCTGCAACGGCTTGTCTCCGACAGTGTCATCTCCTATCAGTTTATGGCGGTAAGAGGTTTCATTGTCCGCATCAATGACAATTCGGGTATAACTCGGATTTGACCATATCCGCAGCCCGTTGACAGCCACTTTTCCTTTTCCGACAGGCTGGGGCGGCTTTTCGACAGATTCTTTGAGGGGCTTTTTGATACCCTTTTGTTTTTCAGAAATCTTCTCTTTTTCAGGTTTAATCCTGCTCTCGCCCCCGGACAAAATTCTGAGCGATTCTTCTGCTTTGCGCCGATACTCGCTGCGGGGAAAATGCTTGATAACACGGTCGAAAATAGTTATCGCTTCTTTTTTATCAGAAGGCTTGAAAGACAATCTGTAAAGCTTCTGATAAATTTCGCCGGTGGTGTACAGGGCTGCCGGATGACCGGATGGCGTCTGTTTATGGATGATCTGAAATTTATTCAGATAAAACAGCCATTTGTCCCGATGCTTGATTTTTTCAGGGTTTTCAAGAAATTTTTTGTAAGCAGACAGCGTTTTATGGTATTGTTCTTCGGCAGTTAATGACAGCCCAGATGATACCGGAAATATGCTTACAAAAAAAAATACCAGACTATATGTCAGAAATTTTTTATTTATCATATATAGAATTCAGACGTTGATGTTCAGATTTAAAAAGCATCTGCTCTGAAACAGCAGATGAATAATCTTTATCAGATATGTTGTAATTCCGTCAATGTCTTTTGAGCAGGAGACGGGTGCCGGGCTGTTTAAATTCGGATTCTGTCTTGCAATTACAGAACAATATCTGCTAAAGTAGGCTGTATGAATTAATTTTACTGATTCCGGGAAAGGCATCATGAAAACAATCAAACCATTTGACATTAAAAACCCTTTTATCTGGGGAGCAGCCGGCGTTTTGGTATTGATATGCCTTGCGGTTGTTGTTTTTCCGAAAAAAAACAGCAGGGCAGAAAATCGGCTGGAAAAATTGGAGAGCAGGCTTTCGGATGTTGAGGAGATACGTCTGAAAACAGGGCGGATTGACGAACACAACACGAATATTGAAGAATTGAAAAGCCGGCTTGCAAAGGTGGAAACAGATATTAACATGCTGATTGAACGTCTTGAAAAAAGATCGGAGATCAAACCGGCAAAACCGTCAGCAGCCAAGCCTGCGGACACTTCCCAGCGGAAGCCGGAAGCCGCAAAGCCAACGCCCAAGAAAGTGGAAAGCAAACCTGTAAAAGCTCCCAAAAAAACAGGTACGCCCAAATATCACAAAGTCAAATCGGGCGAGACCATGTATCAGATTGCCAGCCGCTACGGGTTGAGCGTAAAAGATCTGCAAAAACTCAATCATCTGGGCGCCACCCCTAAGCTGAGTACAAATCAGCAGTTGATTGTCGGCTATTGAGAAAGCAAAGGATTTAAGCCATGACCTCCGAAAATGACGTTGTTCTGATTTATTATGAAGATGATCCTGTTGCGTTTGCCAGAGTCGAAAGCATTTTGCCGGATCACAAAAGAGACTGGTATCATGTCAAACTGCTGATTTTAAAGCTGCCGCTTCAGCCGGTTACATGGATTTTGAGAACCGCCTATATCAACGGCACGGAATTTACTATGGACGGCAAGCGGATGCGGATAGAAAAAATTGTCTGCCCCGAAGAAGCGCCGCCTGTGGAGACCAAACCCGAACCGAAAAAAGAAAGCGCCAAAGGTTCTGAAAAAACCAAAGTGATTTCCTTTCCGGGTCGCAAGAAAACATGATGAATATCGGTCATGTATGTTTGGAAAATCCTACGATCTCAGCCCCGCTTGCCGGAATCACCAATCTGCCGTTCCGTCTGATTGCCAAACGCGGCGGCGCGGGATTGGTCTGCTCTGAGATGATCAGCGCAAACGGGCTGATATATCAATCTGAAAAAACATATCAACTGCTGGATAGCAGCCCGGATGAAAAGCCGCTGTCGGTTCAGATTTTCGGATCGGATCCGACGATTATGGCTGAAGCGGCAAAAATGGTTCAGGATTCAGGCGCGGATATTTTAGACATCAATTTCGGCTGTTCTGTCAGAAAAGTGCTTAAAACCGGCTCCGGATCAGCCTTGATGAAAGTCCCGGAAAAAGCCCGAATGATTCTTAACGCCGTGCGTCAGGCAATTACGATTCCGCTGACCATCAAAATGCGAAGCGGTTGGGAGCTTTCAGGCAAAGACGCCGTTCTTCTGGCAAAAATCGCTCAGGATTGCGGCGCGGATGCCATTGCCATTCATCCGAGAACTGCCGCTCAGGGCTTTAGCGGCAGCGCAAATTGGGCATTGATAGCGGAAATCAAACAAAGCGTTTCTATCCCGGTGATCGGAAACGGCGATATTGTAACGTCTCAGGACGCTATCCGCATGATGGCGCAAACCGGCTGTGATGCGGTCATGGTCGGCAGAGCCGCTATCGGAAAGCCCTGGATATTTTCGCAGATTACCGCGCTCATGGACGGAAAAGACCCGATACCCGAAGATATGTCCCGGAATTTCGACATCATGCGGCAATATCTGAGTACTTCGGTTCAGTATTGCGGCGAAGAAAAAGCCTGTTTTATGATGCGAAGCCGGCTGGGCTGGTTTGTCAAAGGATTGAAACATAACAGCCAATTCCGGGAATCCTTGAAAACGCTTGC
>DYRC01000366.1 GCA_020718925.1 Desulfonema limicola | reverse complement strand
TCATTTGACTGTATTTCCGGCTCAAGCAGAGATTTCAATTCATCAACAGTGGGCAATCGCCAGTCCGCATAACCGGCAAATTTTTTACTGTTCAGATCGTCAAGATACGCTTTGATTTCCGTATCTCCCTGAATTTCTTCCGTTGATCCGGCTTTATGCCATGTCAGCCCTGTGGCATGATCCGTAATCGTGGCATTGCCGTTATCCCGGTACTCGTTTCCGATATACTCAAGCGGCGTTGCGTCATCTTTGAGCCGCAGTATCCGTTTATATCTCCCTTTATCATCGTATTCATAGGGAATTATTGCGGGTTCTTTTCTGAGGCTGTGCTTTATGGTCTGCATTGAGGCGGATGCTTTTGCCGGAGCAGATGCTTGGGGCGTTTTTCCCGAATCTTTTTTTCTTTTTTCGGAAAATGCAAAGAATCCGATGCTTAAAATAACGGCTAAACCTGTCAACACGACGATTATCTTTTTCATCAGCATGATTTGTTTTTTTCTCCTTTCAGCTTATACCAAATCGCTTTCAAACTCACCTAACCCCCCGGCCCCCTTCCCTGAAAGGGAAGGGGGAGACATCTCAGTACTCCCCTCTCCTTTCAGGGGAGGGGCCGGGGGAGGGGTGTTTTATCATTCTTTGATAGCAAATCGGTATTATCCTATAAAGCTGATATATTTCTTAATATATTATCAAAAGCCTTTTGTCAATATGGGCATTTCTTACGCTTCCCGCAACGATTCCACAATATTCATCAGCGATGCTCTGAAAGCAGGCAGTATTCCTCCGGCAAATCCCATCATCAGCGAAAAACCCATTGCCATAAAGACAATTCTGAAGGTGAGCGTAAAACTGAACGCAAGTTCCGAGAATGTCTGAAAATTCGTAGTTGATACGGTAAAGAATTGTAAAAATGAAGCAAAAAACAGCCCCGCGCACCCGCCGATAAATCCGAGTATCAGCGATTCTGATAAAAAGGAAAACATAATTGCGCTGCGGTGAAATCCCAAAGCGCGAAGCGTACCGATTTCCGCAGTCCGATTGGCAACTGCGGCATACATGGTAATCATTGCGCCCACGATTGCGCCGAGAGAAAAAATGATGGTCAGCGAAACGCCGAGAACCCGGAGAAATGTCGCCATTGCCGCTGACTGATCCTTGTAATACGTTGTTTCACGTTTGGCTTCAAGCGTCAGACGCGGATCACCTTCAATGCGCTTTTTAACGGCATCAAATTCCGAAGAATTTCTCAATCTGAAAATCAGAGACGAATAAACCGGTCTTCTGAACGCCTGCATCAACTGATCCGCATCTCCCCATATTTCAGAACTGAATCCGGTCGTTCCTGCGTCAAATATGCCCACAATCGTCCAATGCCGCGTGGCAAAAAAAATCGTCTGTCCCAGTTCCGTGCCTTTGAATCGTTTTGTGATATTCACGCCGACCATGATTTCAGACAGCCCTGATGTCGGCATCCGCCCGGAAATAAGCGTCAGTTGGGGTCTTAACGTGAATGATTTTTCGGAAATTCCCCGAATGACCACATTTGACACGCCGCCCTGCCGCTTAGTCAGCGTAATCAGCACGACCATTTCTTTGGCAAGAAGGCTTTGCCCGTCATGCCCGAAAGCCACTTCAGGCTGTGTTTCGACAACAGACGCCTGAAGCCGCTCAACCCCGCTCTGCACTTCAGAGCCTGCTGATCGCCGGATAACGACAACATTATCAGAAGACCCGGTATCCACCAGCGTTTTTTCCAGCCCTTCGGCAAGCATCAGAATCGAAGCAAACACAAAAACCACTAAGGACATGCCGATAGCGGTCAGAATTATCGTAAGCCGCCGCCGAAGAAGGCTGCGAAAACTGTATGCGAATAAGAGTCTCATGTATCCTTCTCACCTAACCCCCCGCCCCCCTTCCCTGGAAGGGAAGGGGGAGACATCATCAGTACTCCCCTCTCCTTTCAGGGGAGGGGCAGGGGGAGGGGTGCTTTATTTCAACTCAACATAAGCACCGTTTTTCACCTGATACATGGAAAAGCCGATGCCGATTGCATCTCCGCGCTCGTCAAACTTAATCGTGCCGAGCGGCGTTTCCACGTCCTGAGTTCTCAATGCTTTTACAATCGCGTCATAATCTGTGGAACCGGCTTTCTGAATCGCGTTCAGCAATGCCAATGCGGCCGAGTATGCGTTGAGATAAAACGCGCCCGGATCGGATTTGTAAGCCTCTTTATGGTCTTGAATCGCTTTGACTGCCATCGGATTTTTGGAGGTGTCTCTGGGTCCGGTTGCATACACGCCTTCAGCGTCTTTTCCTGCAACTTTGATAAAGGTGTCGTCTTTCACGCCATCATCGGAAATAAACGCTATCTTCATCTTTTTCTGATTCATCTGCATTACCAGTTTGGATGCTTCGGGATGATAGCCCCCGAAAATAACGGCTTCGGCTTTGGATTGTCTGATTTTCTGCACAATCGCCGAATAATCAACTGCTCCGGGTGTGATGCCTTCATACAGAACAACTTCTACTTTCGGGTCTTTGGCTTTTGCTTTTTCAAGAAATCCCTTTGCAAACTCAGCCAATCCCTTGCCGTAATCGCCCTTGTCATGCAGCACGGCAATCTTTTTGAGTTTCAAGGTATTCAGCGCAAAATCCACTTCCAGTTTTGCCTGCATGTCATCAGATGCAATGGTGCGGAAAAAATTCGGATATTCGCCGCTCTGGGTCAGATCGGGCGTCGTGGCAGACGGAGACATAACGACAATTTTAGCGTTTTTATAAATGCCCATCGCTGCCTTGGTCGCGCCGCTGCAAATATGCCCCAGCACAATGTTCACACCGCCGGATACCAGCTTGGTCGCTGTGTTGGTGGCAACTTCGGGTTTACATACATCATCTTCAGGCATCAGTTGAATCTGTTTGCCCAAAACGCCGCCTTTGGCATTGATGTCTTTGACCACCAATTCGGCAGCTTTGATTGTCGGCAGCCCATAGGACGCCAAATCGCCGGAATGCGCTCCGGCAATGCCCAATTTGATCGTGTCTGCCGCAAAGCCTGTTGTGAAAAAGCCCGCCACCATAAACATTCCGATTGCCACACTCACCAGTTTTTTCATAGCCTCTTCTCTCCTTTTTGATTAAAAAATAAAAGCGTTACACGGTCTCTTTTATAATCAGATGAAACAGGAGAGTCAAGAAAAGAATCGGCATGTTATGATTTTTCAAATCGTCAGAAGATTAACGCGCTTTTTTCAGCAAGGGTTCGGAGATTTTTTAAGCCGGGCGGGTGGATCAAATAAAAATGGCATTCCCTCATTATATCAGGGGAATGCCATTGTTTAATCAGATACAGACTAGATCACAGTAACATTTACTGCGGCTTCGCCTTTCTGTCCTTTTGTTATATCGAATTTTACCCGGTCGCCCTCAGCGAGAGACTTGAATCCGGTTGAATTGATTCCTGAATGATGAACAAATACATCTGCTCCGTCTTCCTGTGCGATAAAACCGAAGCCTTTTTTGTCATTAAACCATTTTACAGTACCATTAGCCATTGTGAAACATTCTCCTGTTAAACAAATTTCAAATTTATAGTTCCCAACTTCAGGCATGCCACTTTATGACAAATGGATATTTCCTTCAGTAACGAACTCTGTTTGTCAACCATAGACAATCATTAATTGGTAATTTAAGACATATTATAAAAATTGTCAAGCTGATTTTTAAAAATATTAGCGAAATACGTTTTTATACCAACGCACCTAACCCCCCGACCCCCTTCCCTGAAAGGGAAGGGGGAGACATCATCGGTAC
>DYRC01000365.1 GCA_020718925.1 Desulfonema limicola | reverse complement strand
ATATCAATATTAACAATACAAAAATGTATTGAAATTATGTGTATCAAAATCCGATCTTAACAAAGATTAAAATAAAATTATATAATATTTAAAATACTTATATGATATGGCACTTCTTTTGCATTACTTTTTTGCAGGATTCGAGTTTTCAAACAAAAAGGAAAAAACTATGTCAGCGATACCCATCCTCAAAGAGCGGGAAGATCAGATTTGGCAGAAAGGCGACACGCCGTTCAACCTGACCTGCGATAAACACAGTCTTGCCGGATCAATCAGCCAGAGAGCCTGCGTATTCTGCGGCTCCCGCGTGGTCTTGTATCCGATTGCAGACGCGGTTCATCTGGTTCACGGACCCATCGGATGTGCGGCTTATACTTGGGATATTCGCGGCGCGTTATCTTCGGGTCCGGAACTTCATCGCCTGAGCTTTTCCACAGACCTGCGCGAAAAAGACGTGATTTTCGGCGGCGAAAAAAAACTTTACAGCGTTCTGAACGAACTCATTGACCGCTATCAGCCCAAAGCCGCATTTGTGTATTCGACCTGCATTGTCGGAATTATCGGCGACGATGTGCAGGCGGTGTGCAGGCGGCTTGCCAAAGAGAAAGGCATTCCTGTGCTGCCGGTCAATTCCGAAGGATTCAAAGGAACAAAAAAAGACGGCTACAAAGCAGCGTGTGAAGCCCTGTTTCAGTTGATCGGCACAGGAAATACCGACAGCGTCAGCAGATACAGCATCAATATTCTGGGCGAGTTCAACATCGGCGGCGAAGCGTGGATTATCAAAGATTATTACAAGCGCATGGGTGTTGAGGTCGTATCTGTGATGACCGGAGACGGGCGGGTGGAAGATGTCTGCCGGGCGCACGGCGCGGCGTTGAATGTGGTACAATGTTCCGGATCCATGACCTATCTTGCTAAAATGATGGATGAAAAATACGGCATCCCCTTCATCCGGGTTTCATATTTCGGTATCGAAGATATGTCAAAAGCCCTTTACGATGTTGCCGAGCATTTCAAGGATAATCCTGAAATTATGAAGCGCACTCAGGAGCTTGTCAGAGAAGAAATCACGCGGATTTATCCGCAGTTGCAGGAATATAAAAATGCGCTGAACGGCAAAAAAGCGGCAATTTATGTCGGCGGCGCATTCAAAGCATTTTCGCTGATAAGAGCCTTGCGCCATGTGGGAATGGGTGTCATGCTCGCAGGCTCTCAGACGGGCAACCCGGAGGATTACGAGCAGCTCAGAGATTTGTGCGATGATGGCACAATTATTTTAGATGACGCGAATCCTTTGGAGTTGTCCAAATATATCATTGAAAACGGCGCGGATTTGGTGATCGGCGGCGTCAAAGAACGCCCGATTGCATATAAAATGGGCATCGGATTCTGCGATCACAATCACGAGCGCAAAATTCCCTTAGCCGGATATGTGGGAATGCTCAATTTTGCCAAAGAAGTCTATGAAAGCGTTACCAGTCCGGTGTGGAAATTTGCAAGAAACCTAACCCCCCCGCCCCCTTCCCTGACAGGGAATGGGGAGTCCATGATCCGGGGAAGAGGTCGAAAGAACTCCCCTCTCCGTTCCGGGGAGGGGCTGGGGGTGGGGTCTGCTTCTAAAAACGCTTGCAAGCTCTGCACACCGCTGGGTGCATCGTTGGCATTCAAAGGAATCAAGGGCGCGATTCCGCTGCTGCATGGCTCTCAGGGCTGCTCGACCTATATCCGGCGGTATCTGATCAGCCATTATAAAGAGCCGGTGGATATTGCCTGCTCAAATTTCGGAGAGCAGACCGCGATTTTCGGCGGAGGTGTGAATCTGAAAGTCGCGCTTGAAAATATTGAAAAGCAGTATCGCCCCGAACTGATCGGCATTGCCACGACCTGTCTTTCAGAGACAATTGGCGATGATGTGCCGATGTTTATCCGAAGTTATCAGGAAGCAAACAAAGATAAATCACTGACGCCGATTGTTCATGTATCAACGCCGAGTTACAAAGGGACGCACATTGACGGATTTCATGGGGCAGTAAGGGCTGTGGTAGCGAACCTAACCCCCCTGCCCCCTTCCCTGAAAGGGAATGGGGAGAAAATAGAACTCCCCTCTCCGTCCCGGGGAGGGGCTGGGGGAGGGGTAAATCTGTTCCCCGGAATGCTTTCCCCATCTGATTTACGTCATCTGAAAGAAATTGTCAGCGATTTCGGGCTGCTGTTTGTCATGTTGCCGGATTATTCCAAAACGCTGGACGGCTCAACATGGAAAGAATATCACAAAATTCCAGACGGCGGCACACCGGTTCAAGCGATTCGGGAAATGGGTTCGGCAAAAGCCAGCATTGAGTTCGGAAGGATTCTTTCCGAAGATAAGAGCGCGGGGAAACTGCTCAAAGAGCGGTTTGATATTCCGCTTTACAGTTCAGGACTGCCGATTGGGATCAATGAGACAGATATTTTTTTCAAAGCCCTTGAAGAGATAAGCGGCAGTCAAGTACCTGAAAAATATCAGGAAGAACGGGGACGGCTGATTGATGCATACATTGACGGGCATAAATACGTCTCCGGCAAAACCGCAGTGATTTACGGCGAAGAAGATTTGGTTGTAGGGCTTGCATCATTTTTAAGTGAAATCGGCGTTATTCCGGTCTTGTGTGCATCCGGCGGACAAAGCGGACATCTGAAAGACAAACTGACCGAAGTCATTTCAGATACAAAAGGAAAAGAAGTTTTGGCAATTGAAGGCGTTGATTTTGTTGAAATTGAAGAACAGGCACGAATATTAAAGCCGGATTTTCTGATCGGACACAGCAAAGGCTATTCGGTTGCCCGAAAAATCAACGTGCCGATAGTCCGGGTAGGTTTTCCGATTCATGATCGGGTCGGCGGGGCAAGAGTTCTGCATGTCGGCTATCGGGGAGCGCAGGAACTCTTTGATAAAATTGTAAATACGCTGCTTGAGCATCGTCAGGGAGCTTCGGATATTGGGTATTCTTATATGTGATTATTGTCCGAACCATGATTTTCAGGATTATCTGATTACCGGGATTAAAGAAATCATGGCAATCTTTTAATCTTGTGAATCCCGGTTCAGACAGGTTTGTTATGAAAAAACTTCTCATCATAAAAACCGGCTCAACTTTGCCGTCGTTGCTTGCCAAAAAAGGCGATTTTGAAGACCGGGTTTTATCCGGCATGGGCGTTGATAAAGATCAAGCTATTATTGCCGATGTTTGCAACGGGCAATCACTTCCCGGATATGATGAAATATCCGGCGTGGTGATTACCGGTTCTCATGCAATGGTTACAGAACATCTTGAATGGAGTGAGCGGACTGCGGAATGGCTGAAAAAATCAATCAGCAAAAGCATTCCGATAATGGGAATCTGCTATGGTCATCAACTGCTGGCTTACGCGCTCGGCGGAGAAGTGGGCAATAATCCCAAAGGTATCGAATTAGGAACTGTCAGCGTGTTTATGAATGAAAAAGCACAGCATGACAGGCTGTTGAAAGGCTTGAATAATCCGCTTGAAGTGCATGTCAGCCATCAGCAGACTGTGTTGAAGCTTCCGAAACATGCAAAGCGGCTGGCTGTCAGCAACGGCGATGATTGTCAGGCGTTTGTTGTCGGGGATTGCGTTTGGGGTCTTCAGTTTCATCCTGAATTTGATAGAGACATTACGGTCGAGTATATTGCCGATAGCAAAGAAGAACTGATTGCCAAAGGGAAAAAGCCCGATCTGTTGATAAAACAGTGTAAAGATACGCCGTATGGTACTGAAATATTGAGGCGGTTTGCCGAATTTTGTGAATAGCCTATGAATTTATT
>DYRC01000364.1:2572-3847 GCA_020718925.1 Desulfonema limicola | reverse complement strand
CTTTTGAAAGTCATCAAGCCGCTTCAACTGAGATTCTTTTTCCTGATCCGTAGCCCGCGCAAGCTCGACAGATGTTTCCTCAAATTCATTGCCATCAATGTCCGGATCACGGAACATGTTGACGCCGACAATCGGAAATTCGCCGGTATGCTTCAATACTTCATAGTAAATGGATTCTTCCTGAATCTTGCTGCGCTGATAGCCGGTTTCCATTGCGCCCAGAACGCCGCCGCGCTCCGCAATCCTGTCAAATTCGGTCAGCACCGCTTCTTCTACCAAATCCGTGAGTTCATCCACAATAAAGCTGCCCTGAAGCGGATTTTCATTCTTTGCCAAGCCCCATTCGCGGTTGATAATCAACTGAATTGCCAAAGCCCGGCGCACAGATTCTTTGCTCGGCGTGGTGATGGCTTCGTCAAACGCATTGGTATGAAGGCTGTTGCAGTTATCGTAAATCGCGCATAAGCCCTGAAGCGTTGTCCGAATATCATTGAACTGAATATCCTGACTATGCAGAGACCGCCCCGAAGTCTGAATATGATATTTGAGCATCTGAGACCGGGTTGACGCGCCGTATTTTTCGCGCATGGCAATAGACCAGATTCGCCGTGCAACTCGCCCGATAACCGTATATTCCGGATCCATGCCATTTGAGAAAAAGAACGACAGATTGGGTCCGAAACTATCCAGCGGCATTCCTCTGGAGAGATAATATTCCACATAAGTAAAACCGTTTGACAGCGTGAAAGCCAACTGCGAAATCGGATTTGCGCCCGCTTCGGCAATATGATACCCGGAAATTGAAACCGAATAGAAGTTTCTGACATTATTATCAATAAAGAATTGCTGAATATCGCCCATCATTTTGAGTGCAAATTCAATAGAAAAAATGCAGGTGTTCTGCCCCTGATCTTCTTTGAGAATATCTGCCTGAACCGTGCCGCGCACATTAGACAATACCATGCCCCGAATTTTGCGGGCTTCTTCGGCAGACGGCTCTCTGCCATTATCCGTCTTGAATTGCTCAAGCTGCTGATCAATTGCCGTATTTAAAAACATGGCAAGCATAATCGGCGCGGGACCGTTGATGGTCATAGATACCGAAGTATTCGGAGCGCACAATTCAAAGCCGCCGTATAATACTTTCACATCTTCCAAAGTGCAGATGCTCACGCCGGACGTGCCGACTTTGCCATAAATATCCGGGCGGATTGCCGGATCATAGCCGTACAATGTCGCAGAATCAAATGCAGTTGAAAGCCGTTTTGCTTCATA
>DYRC01000364.1:0-2472 GCA_020718925.1 Desulfonema limicola | reverse complement strand
CGGATTTCACGATCCCGCACTTTATACACCAACTCGTCTTTCAGATAATCTTCTCTGAGTTTTCCCCATTCTTCCAAAAGCCCATTAGTTTCCGCGTCCATCGCAGCTTTGGCTTTGGTGATTTCTTCTTTGAACCGGGCAAGCAGCAGATCTTTATCGCCGGTCAGTTCTGCTTCAATGGTTTTAAGGCTTTCTTCCAGATGCCATGCTTTTCGCACCGCTTCAGCCTGAGCTTCGGTATGTTTATGATAGCCGCGAACTGTATCTGAAATTTCAGCCAGATAGCGGGTTCTTTCCGGCGGAATAATAATGGTTTTGGATGTGGATGTCCGGGTTTCAGGACGGGGCAGACGCGATTTGAACTGAACTCCGGCTTTCTGAGTAAGCGTATCCAACAGAGCATGATAGAGCGCGGTTACGCCATCATCGTTGAATTTGGAAGCGATTGTGCCGAATACCGGCAGGTCTTCAGGCTTTTTATCCCAAGCTTTGCGGTTGCGCTGAACCTGTTTTCGGACATCACGCACCGCATCTTCACCGCCGCGTTTTTCAAATTTGTTGACTACGATCAGGTCGGCATAATCCAGCATGTCAATTTTTTCAAGCTGAGACGCCGCGCCGAACTCGCTGGTCATCACGTACATAGAAACGTCAGTCAAATCAACAATGTTGGAATCGCCCTGACCGATACCCGCAGTTTCGGCAATCACCAGATCAAATCCGGCGGCTTTGACCACCTCAACGCTTTCTCTCAAGGTGTCGGGGATTTCTGTGTTAGACTTACGCGTTGCCAAAGAGCGCATATAGACTTTGGGGCTGCCGATAGCATTCATGCGGATTCTGTCGCCCAGCAATGCACCGCCGGTCTTTCTTCTGGACGGATCGCAACTGATAATTGCCACATGAATATCATCCATATCGTGAATCAGGCGCAGAATCAGTTCATCTGTGAGCGAGGATTTTCCCGCCCCGCCCGTTCCGGTGATGCCGATAACCGGCACCTTTTTACCGGCAAGTTTTTTCGCCAATTCAGCCTTGAATTTTGCCAAATGACCGTTTTCCATGGCTTTTGCCTGCTCAATCGCCGTGATGGCATTGGCAACAGCAAATTTATTCTGCGGCATCAATGCCGACCAATCAGGCATAGCTGTTTTGACGGTGGAAAAATCCATCGTCTGAACCATGTGATTGATAATGCCCTGAAGCCCTAATTTCGTGCCGTCTTCGGGCGAATAAATCTTGGCAACGCCGTAGGTTTCGAGTTCCCGGATTTCTTCCGGGACAATCACGCCGCCGCCGCCGCCGAAAACCCGGATATGAGAAGCATTCTGTTCCTTTAACAGATCAATCATGTATTTGAAAAACTCGACATGACCGCCCTGATAGCTTGATACGCCGATGCCCTGAACATCTTCTTCAACAGCCGCGTCAACGATTTCCTGAACTGAGCGGTTATGCCCCAGATGAATGACTTCCGCGCCGGTATCCTGCAAAATTCTCCGCATGATGTTGATGGATGCGTCATGTCCGTCAAACAATGACGTTGCGGTTACGATCCGAACATGATGTTTCGGTTTGTATGGTTGGACTTCTATGCTCATGCCCCCTCCTTGGTATAGTGAAGAGTTAAAAGTTCAAAGTGAAGAGTTAAGGGGGGTAACACACACCTTAACCCTTAATTCTTAACACGGATATTATTTTTTTTCAAACGCTTATTTTCAAAGAATCTTCTGATTCTGAACGAGCGCTCAATCATAGTTAGCACGGTCATTTTCGGTTTGTCAAGGATTTTGAGCCGGGAATGCTGATAAAAAGGTAAGTATATAAATATATTTAAATTATATTTTTTATATTGCAAAGTTCCGACTTTTCATATACGAAATATTATGAACTGAATCAGCTACAAAATTGTTTTTACAGATTTTCAAAGCAGAAAGGGCAGCAAAACCATGAACCCCGACGATAGTGTTCCCGGCGGCGTATATCTGTGTCAGGTGAGCGAGACGATTTCCTGCGGTGCGTGCTGCGGGCTTTATAATGTCGCTGATCTGTCGTTTGAGCATCTGAGTGCTATGTTGCGGTATCGGACAGAAAAATTCTCTGAAATCCCCAGAACAATGGACGCGATTCTGGCATTCAAAGAGCATATTGAAGAAAAAGAAAACCAACACCGACCTGTTGCCGATTTCCATCATTGTCCGTATATCGGGCTGATCGGAGAAGATTTTGCCAGAGTCGGCTGCCTGCTGCATCCGCTGGGGCTTGGAAATAACGGCATTGATTTCAGAGGACTGAGCTATCACGGCGGTCTTGCCTGCGGTATGTATTTCTGTCCTTCTCATCGCATCTTGTCCAAGCCTTACAAAGAACTGCTCCGAAGCTCGGCATACAATTGGTACAGCTATGGTCTGATGGTCGGTGAAGCCAATTCTCTGCTCGAAGATAAGGTTTATTCGCCGTTATTTGAATAAT
>DYRC01000363.1 GCA_020718925.1 Desulfonema limicola | reverse complement strand
CTTGTCCTGTTTACTCCGGTGGAAGATGAAACCGTGCTGAAAAAGCTCTCTGATGTGCAGGACATTGACGGCGTGAAGGTTACGGTTGAGGCAATCGGGTGGGTGTGAAAAAAGCAGTGTTAAGTGTTAAGTGTTAAGTGTTGAGTGTTGAGTTATAAGAGGAGAGCAAGATGAACAAAAAAAATTTGTGTCTGGTTATGTTTTTGGGGTTTGCGATAGCAGGCATATCCGGTTTTGTTTTACCGGAATCTGCTGATGCCGACAATGTGAACAAGCATGGCGGTGAGTTGGTTATCGGGCTGCTCAATTTTCCGAAACATCTGAACATGGCAGTCCAATCAGGGGTATACACCGGAATGCCGGGGGTTCAGTTGTTTGCTGCGCCGCTGAGGTATGACGAAAACAGAAATCCTCAGCCTTATCTTGCCGAAAAATGGGAAATGGCTGAAAACGGGCTTTCGGTAACGCTTCATCTTGTCAGAAACGCGACGTTTCATGACGGTCATCCGATTACCGCCGAAGATGTGGCGTTTTCTATCCTGACCGTTCAGAAAAATCATCCGTTCAATGCCATGTTCGCGCCGGTGGAAAAAGTGGAAACCCCTGATCCGCATACCGCAATTATACGGTTGAGCAGACCTCACCCGGCAATTCTTCAGGGCATGTCTTCCATATTGCTGCCGATTCTTCCCAAGCATATTTTCGGAGACGGCAGAGATATAAAAACACATCCGGCAAATATGGCGCCGGTCGGATCGGGACCGTTCAAACTGGTCGAATTTATCCCCGGGCAGCACATCATCTTGGAACGCTATGATAAATTTTTCATCAAAGACCGCCCCTATCTTGACAAAATCACCTTTAAAATGTTTAAAATTTTCGATCCGCTGGCACTGAAAGGCGGAGAAATTCAGTTATTGCCGTATCATAACAATCCGATGCAGCGCCGGTTGTTTGAAAATGATAAAAATATCGTTGTTACAGACAAAGGGTATGACGGAATCGCCCCGATGTTCTGGCTGGCATTCAATCTTAGGGAAAAACCTTTGGATGATCTGCGTGTGCGGCAGGCAATTGCATACAGCATTGACCGCGATTTCATCAGAACACAGTTTCAGGGACCTGATCGGAAAATAACCGGACCGATCATGCCGGGCAATCCCTTTTACTCATCGGATGTGGAACAATATCAGGTTGATGTGAATAAAGCCAATGCGTTGCTGGATGCTGCCGGTTATCCGCGAAATCAGAGCGGTAAACGATTTGCGCTGACAATGGATTATATTCCTGATACCTCGTCTGTTCTGAATACAGCGATGCTGCTCTATATCAAAGATGATCTGCTTCGTAAGATCGGCGTTGAATTGTCCTTGAGAACGCTGGAGAATTTTGCCAAATGGGCGGAGGCTGTCTCCAACGGCAATTTTATGATGACCAATGATGCGGTTTTTACCTGGGGTGATCCGGTCATCGGGGTTCATCGGACTTATGATTGCAATAATATCCGCAAAGGCGTAATATGGTCAAATACTCAGGGATATTGCAACCCGAAAGTCAACGAACTGATGGATGCTGCCGGGCGTGAGATGAATTTTGAAAAGCGGAAGGCACTCTATGCAGAGTTTCAGAAAATTGTGGTTCATGATCTGCCGGTGTTATACATTATGAAAGTTCCTTATCTGACATTTTATCATAAACATCTGGCAGGATTGAACGACAGCATCTGGGGAATGCTTTCACCGTTTGACAATGTGTATTGGAAAGAAAAACTCAAACCCTGACAACCTCCGAAAGATTGATATGATGAAAATCAGTATTGCGTCAAAAGTGCTTGCCGGAATGGTTTTGATGATACTGACAGCCATAATTTCTGCGGTTCTTCTGACACTGACATTTCAGAATTTTCAGAAGAACTTTGCAGAGATTTCAGATCGGAAACTCCCCGGGCTGATCGGCGCGTCTCAGCTTGTCCGGGAAACCGAACAACTCATAGCCAACGCCCCGGATATTATCATTGCACAGAATCAGTATATCCTGAATCGTCTGGCGCAGAATATCGAAGATAAAATCAGACTCAGGGAAAAACTGATTCTTTCGCTTAAAGATGCCGGTGTTTCTTTAAAAGAAACGGATTTGCTGTCCCGGCAGTTTGATCTGGTGTTTGAAAATCTCAGAATGCTGATCGAAATTTCAAGGTGCCGATATGAAACAAAATACAAAAGCAGACAGATTCTGCTGAGGCTGTATCGGATTTCCCGCGAGCCGCTTGACATCAGACTCAGATCCGAACAGCATCGCTTATCCGATATGTGGCGCGGCTTTATAAATCAGGCGGTGATTGATATGATTTTCAGCGAGCAGATAAATAATGACAAAGATTTGAATATCGTCAGAAAAGACTTTGACGCCCTGCTTGAAAAAATCAGAAGTCTGCACACGTCTGAATTAGGAGTTGCAGCCGAATCTGTTCAATCCGAAGTGATTGAGTACGGAACCGAAGAACACAATATCTTCAATCTGACACAACATCAGATTGATCTGCAAAAGAAAATAGAAGAAAATCTGATTGAAAACAAATTCTTATCCGGTGAACTCATCAAAACCGCCAACCGGATTTTTTCTGCAATTCAGACGGATATTATTGAACAGAATCGTCATTTTGATAAAAAAATCCGGCAGATTTACATCATGCTTATTTCTGTGAGCATATTCGGTATTCTCAGTGCTGCGGTAATTTATTTTTATATCCGCAAATCGGTTATCGGCAGAATACTGAAACTGGAAAAATGTATGCGGGATCATGTCGAAGGACGCCCGGGTCCGATTCCGGTCAGCGGCGCGGATGAAATCACGGATATGGCAAACTCTGTGGATTATTTTATATCGGAAATTCAGAAACGTGAAGAAAAACTGTCTTATGCCAAAGAAGCTGCCGAAGCCGCCAACAAGGCAAAAAGCGCGTTTCTTGCCAATATGAGCCATGAACTCCGCACCCCGCTCAATGCCATTCTGGGATATGCCCAGTTTTTACAGAAAGACCTGTCTGTTACGAAACATCAGAAAGATCGTCTGCAAATCATTCACAAAAGCGGAGATCATCTGCTCTCTCTGATCAACGATATTCTGGATCTGTCCAAAATTGAGGCAGGCAGAATCGAACTCAGTCCGATTGAATTTTCAATGTCAGATTTTATAAATGATATCAATTTAATGTTTCAGATGCGCGCAGAACAGAAAGGCATCGGCTTTTATTATGAAATTTCGCCACATTTGCCGGAATATGTCAGAGGCGATGAAGTCCGGATCCGACAGATTCTCATCAATCTGCTGGGCAATGCGGTGAAGTTCACCGAAGAGGGCAGCGTAACCTTCGGAGCGGATTACAGAGACGGACGCATCTGCTTTGAGGTGCGCGATACGGGAACCGGTATCAGTCCCGATGATTCGGAGAAAATCTTCGATCCGTTTCATCAGACCGGCAGTTATCTGAAAAAAAACGAAGGCACGGGCTTGGGATTATCCATCAGCAGAAAGCTTGCGGAACTCATGTGCGGCAAAATTACGGTGCAAAGTACGCCGGGGCAGGGATCGGTTTTCAGGGCTGAACTTGATCTGCCGTCTGTCAGTTCCGCAGAAAACATCATTCAGGCAAAAAATTCCGATGTCATCACCGGCTATCAGGGCGTAAGACGCAAAATTCTGATAGTTGACGATATTGATCAGAACCGCACGTTGTTGTCCGATCTGCTGATTTCTCTGGGATTTGAAGTGGCTGATGCAGATGACGGACAGACGGCTGTGAAAAAAGCAGAAGAATTTCAACCCGACATGATTCTGATGGATCTGTTCATGCCCGG
>DYRC01000362.1 GCA_020718925.1 Desulfonema limicola | reverse complement strand
CAAAGATTATTTTGCCATTATAGTCAAGTATTATAACCGTTATCCTGATTTTTTGCACACAAAATTGCTGTGCTGAAGAGATGACGCTTTGCCCAACCCATGATATTATCTCAGGATATTGCGATCCGATGATTTCCAAAGCATGTCGGGCAGTATTTGCGATGCGGAGTTTTTCAGCAAGTTCCGCATTTTGGGTTAATCTCAGCGCGTTTTCAGCAAGCAAGTTCATAGTCATTTCCGATTTGCTCGCATGAGTGTGTGGAAAGCCTTGCGCCATTTTCAATGCTTTTCCGAAAAACACCGCCAATCGGATTTCCTTAAACCCTTTTTCAGATGCGGCAGCAAGCGCGGCTTTGAAAAAATCGCCCATCTGAACAAAGGCTTCTTCCGGCAGGTTTTTCCAAAGCAATTGTGCATATCTTTCGCTGCGCCGCCCGGTGGTCAGAACAACTGTTTTAAGCCCGACAGCTTTTGCCACAGACAATGCGGAGATAATACTGGCAATATACGCATCGTGAGACATGGGCTTGACAATGCCGGTTGTTCCCAAAATTGAGATTCCGCCCAAAATTCCCAGTCGTGCATTCAGGGTTTTTTGCGCTATCCGCTCACCTTCCGGCACAAAAATTTCCACAGATACAATCACCTCAGCCCCTTTCCTGTCAGGAGAGGGGAACGGGGAGAGGTGATCGGCTAAAACATCCTGAATTGCCTGACAAATCATTTTGCGCGGACCCGGATTGATGGCAGGCTGTCCGGGCGGAATTTCAAGACCTGGCTTGGTAACGCGCCCCACGCCTTTTCCGCCGGAAATTATCACCTCTCCCACTGACCTAACCCCCCAGCCCCCTTCCCTGAAAGGGAATGGGGAGATATCTGAGTCATCTCCTCTCTGTTTCGGGGAGGGGCTGGGGGATGGGTTCAATCGGACTTTTGCACCGATTTCCGCCTTGTGTGTTACATCCGGATCGTCTCCTGCATCTTTGATAACCGTGCAGATTGCTTCATTTTCTGAAATTTTTGCGCTGTGAATCGGAATAGACATAACATCGCCGGTCAGAAGCGTGATGTCAACGCTTTCAGGTTTATGCCCGGTCATAAGAAACTGCAACGCGCCTTTGACAGCGGCGGCGGCGGCGGTTCCGGTGGTGAAGCCGGTTTTAAGAGTGTTTTCTATGCTCATGGATCAATCTCAAAATTGTCTATCTGCCGCATCTGCTCAATCGTAAATGCCAAAACCTTGATAATATTTCTGATATTCTTAACTTCAGATAGGTTTAGCTGTCGTCCGTGCCGGTCTTTCAGATATTTACATAAGACCTGATACTTAAAATCCGGACATGGCTTTGCGAAGTTCAGTGAGATGCTCTTTGGCAGCTTCATGTTTGGGATCCAGTTCAAGGGCTTTTTCCATTGCGGTTTCGGCTTTTTTCAACAGAGATTTATCCCGTTTTGCCTGCCCCTCATTCCAATATGCCAGCCCCAGCCCGAAGTATGCGTCTGCTGAAGGATAATATCGGATGGCATTTTGGATATATGACACAGATTCATCATACTGGGAGTTCAGCATCAGGCTTTCTCCTTTTCGGATATACGCCAGTGAGCGGCTCTGAGTATAGACTTCAGGAAAATCCCAACACGCATCTTCTATCCATTGATCCCCAATAAGATCAAATTGTTCTGCCGCGATCTCATATTTCTGCGCCATAGACGCATGATACGCATAGCAGGCATGTCTTATTGTATCATCAGGATATTTTTTGAAAAAATCATCATAGAGTTTCTGGGTCAATGTCCATATCTCTTTTTTTCCCAAAATATTCTCTTTTGCCGCATTGGTTTTCTGATCTTCTTCATACGCAGAGACCATCAGAAAGCTCAGGAGCGGCTCTTCTTCGGATAAGCTCATGGCTTTTCTTGCAAATCCGAACATTTCATCTGAGGTGCCGCGAGAACTGGGTTTGAGATATTCAAATTTTTCAAGATACGCGCCGACATGATTGGGTGAAATTGAGATGGCTTGTTCAAAATATTCTTCCATTTTTTCTCTGGGAAGATTCAACTCCCGCGCCGCCGCAATCAGATTACAGGCAGAATTGGGATCTTCAGGATACAGTTCGCGGGCTTTTTCCAAATCTTTCACGGCTGATTCAGGTTGTTTCTTTTCAATAAAAAAGCAGCCTCTGATCACTAAAGGAATATATGATTCAGGTTTTTTAGCCTGCCATTGGTTCAGCGTTTTTTCCATCTGAGCTATGTCTTTTTTATTCCTGATTCTGCCCAAAGCATGATACAGGCGATACAGCTCATACATTTTGCCCGGATCGTCTTTATAGGACAACGCGGAAATCTGATTTTCAACTGACTGAAAATTTTTATCCTTATAAAGTACAGATACCCATTTCCGATTTGTATCTGCAGATGTGTATCTGGGATTGCTTTTCTTGGCTTTCAAGAGCGCATACATGCCGATTCCCACGCACAGGATCACAATACAGACAATAACAAGGGAAGGGGGAGTCTTTTCAGATTCGCCCTCTTTTTGCGGAACCGGCTCCGGAGACTGAGGCGGTTGGGAAAAAGGAATAAACCGGGCTTTGGCACCGACTTTTTCAAGTATGGCTGCAAGTGCGCCACCTTTTTCTTCGGAGATTTTTTTTGCCAAAACAACGGGCAGTTGGGAGAGCATCAGCGCAATGCTGTCCGCTGTGGCATGTTCCGAATGACGCATCAGAAACGCCGCAAGCTTTTTTTTGCCTTCATCGTCTTTCGGAATGGCTTCAATCACCACCCGACCTGTTATATCTGCCATATATTATTGACCATTCCTTTATGTATATTAGGATCCGTGTCTGCTCATATACACTATGTTGACATGAAATGCTATAAATTTTATGAAAACTCCCCCCTCTCCGTTTCGGGGAGGGGTCGGGGGAGGGGTGATTAAAAAATATTTAACGCAGTATAAAAAAAAATGACAGATAAAAAAATTGACAAAAATTGCTACTTTCCGATAGGATAAGCCATGAACGGTGGCTTATGGAATGGTATGTATTTTGCATAAATGTGAATTAAACATAAACATAAAAAGGATTTTAAGACTATGATACGAAATTCAAAAGGCATGACCTTAGTGGAATTGATGGTGGTGGTGGTGATTGTCGGAATCATGTCCGCGATGGCAATTCCGATGATCAGAAATACACGCCCGAAATTGAAAGCCGCTGCCCGCGACATTATTTCCGATTTGCAGGTTGCAAGATTGAATGCGATGCGGGATGGCAGATTGGCAAGGTGGCGCATGACATTTGACTCAGACGGAAAATCATATACGGTTTCCCATCTGACCAGCTTGGGCAAGGATAATGAGATTGATAGTGATGACGATGTTTATACCCCAGATAAAACTGTGAATTTATCTGTTCACAGCTCGAATGTCAAATTCGGTTCGGGATACGGACCTATTCCTGATTCGGATGCGGATACAAGTAACGGGGTAACCTTCACCGGCAACTATGTTACATTCAGATCAGATGGCAGTGCGAATATGGGCGGTACGATTTATGTCATGGATATAAAGACAAATGATACGGTTGCAACAAGCGTAGTGTTCACTACCGGCAGAATCCACACGTATGCAAACTTCGGCAAGGGCTGGGGAGGATGATATGAAAGGATCAGACATGATTACAAAAGCGAATATGAAAGAAGGCGGTTTTACAATACTGGAAATGGTGATAGCCATGAGTATTCTGGCAATAGGGCTTTTGGGAGTCGCCGCTCTTCAGATCACGGCGATACAGGGAAGCGCGTACAGCATGAAAGCCAGTCAGGCAACCGCGCATATATCCGATAAATTTGAAG
>DYRC01000361.1 GCA_020718925.1 Desulfonema limicola | reverse complement strand
TAACCGCCTTTATCAGGGAAATTTTTTCCTCAAACTCAAGCTGGCGGACTAATTCCATGATTTGATTATAAGTTATGTCAAGCTCTTTCAGTTTTGGCATATTTGTACCTCGCATATCCCCTTAAAAACATCTTTGTGTTTCATCTCTCCGTGAAACATTTCATGCCCCCGTGAAACGAAAAGTAAGCCCCATATATTGACCTTGATAAAAATTTAAGACAAAACAGCATGAAATTTGAAATTTGTCAATAACCATATTTAATCTTTCCGAAGATGTTGTCAAGCTTGGCGGAACTGCCAAATCCGAAAAAAATCCCTGTTTGAAATTTCCTATTGATTTTTTTTTCTTTATGATACTTATGCGCCATCAAGGTAATGAACCTAATTCAATCCATTGTCAGAGAGTCTGAAAAATCAGGAGGAAGCCCATGAAATCAAGGTTTGCAAATTGTGTATTGATGACAGCGTTCATCGCTGCCCTTTGTTTTTCCACCATAGCCGTTGCTGAAGAAACACTGCCTGCTCCGGCGATTGGTAAAATTGCGGATAATGCTTCAACGGATGTGTCGGCTTTGTCTGTTTTGCCGCCGGATGCTCCCGAAGCTCCGAAAACGCCTCCGGCTGATCCTGAAAAACAGGCACGGGATAATGAGACTCGCGGCAACCCAAATCTTATGTTATATCAGAATGTAACCATTACGCCGAATCCGGTTGTGCAGTATCAGGCGCTTGATGTTTGGGTTAATGTCATCAACAAAGCCACCACGTCTTTTACCGGAACAATCACCGCTTGGCTTTATACTAGCAGCACTGTTCAGGTTCAGGAGATTCAATCTAAAACCCTTACATCTTTATCTCCTAATTATTACTACACCAATGGTTTAACTTTTCATTCTAATTCAATTACTGCCAGTTCCGGTACTTATTATGTTTATTTTTGGTATAAGGACAGCAGCGGCATCGGGGCTTGGCTCAAAGATTCTTCTTCCAATACCGTTTATAAGCAGATAACGGTGCAGGCGCCTTCGACTTACAATCTTTCTTTGTACAGTGCAATCACGGTTACGCCGAATCCGATTATCAGAAATCAGACAGTGGATGTTACCGCCAACATAGCTAATTTGGGAAACGGCGCATTCAAAGGCACATTGTGCGCTGCCCTATATAGTTCAGGCAAATTTATCGGCTATGTCGAAAGCAAATCTGCGTCTTTATCGGCTAAGATGTATAATACCTTCGCTTTTCATCTGAATGCCGTTACATACTCGGCTGGCAGTTATTCTATCTATCTTTTTTATAAGCCTGACGGTGGAAATTGGGTTCAGCTCCCGTCAGGAAGTTATACTCATCCTGTCAGCGTGAGTATTCTGGAGCCGTCAGTTTCTATGTTGCTGTATGCTCCTATCACCATAACCCCGAATCCGATTATCAAAAATCAGGCAGTGGATGTCAAAACCGATGTAGTTAACCGGGGAAATACTGCTTTTACGGGTTCTTTTTCAGCATCCCTGCATGATTCTGACGGATATTTTCTTGATGATCTTGAGGTAAAGGATAATTGGAGTTTGTCGGCAGGTAATCATTATACGAATGGTTTGACTTTCCATTCAAATTCAGTTTCTTATAGTGCCGGCTCATACATAATTGCAATTTGGTACAAACCGACCGGCGGAGAATGGGCGCTGGTGTCTGGTGGGGATTACAGCAATTCTGTCGGTGTAACTATTAAGGAAAGTCAGCAGCAACAGACTATTTCCGGCTATGTCAGAGATTCAGCTAATAATGCTATATCCGGTGTTACGCTGACATTCAGCAATAGCGGCGGCACTGCCACTACGGACACTTACGGCGCATACAGCAAAACCGTCAGTTACGGTTGGAGCGGCACGGTTACGCCGTCAAAAAGCGGTTATACCTTCAATCCGGCAAGTCGCTCATATTCAGGCGTAACATTGGCGCAAAGCAATCAGAATTACACGGCAATATCAATGGCGCAGCCTAATATTGTTGTGAGTCCGAAATCGCTTGTAATCAATCAGTCTTCTTCTGGCAGAAGTACCCGTGAAAATACAGATAGCACTGTAGCTAATGGCAATGCTCGGGAATCTGAAGTTTATGACCAACGTACGGATATTCAGTATTCATCTTCTCAGCCAAACACCTATGCAACGGGTGCTATTATTCCCGATGAAATTTTGGAATATTGGAAAACGCATGAACCTCCGAAAGCCCTGAGGGATAATCTTCCGTCTTCCAAAGATTGGAGCATATATGACAGCCCTGTAAAAAATCAGAATCCATGCGGTTCATGCTGGGCAATGGCAGCAGTGGCATTAGTTGAAAATCTTGGAAAACAGGCAGGACTTTCCGAACAAGACCTTTCTGAACAAGTTATTGTCTCTTGTGTGGGAAATGGCACTGGTTGTAAAGGCGGAAACTCTTATTATGCGTTGCAATATATTAAAAATACAGGATTGCCGCCGGAGGATTGCTATCGTTTTAATGCTACAAATGGAAATTGCAATTCAAAATGTCAGTCACCGCGTTTTTTGGAGAAAATAAGTCAGGTTGAAAATGTAACGAATGGCAGCCCGACAGTAGATCAATTGAGAAGTGCTTTGCAAAAAGGACCTTTTGTTGTGTATCTGGATGCTTATTCTGACTTTGGAGATTATCGCGGAGGAATTTACAAACACCAATCCGGGACATGCGGGACTTCAAGCAATCCCGGATGCGGACATTTGGTTCTGCTCGTAGGTTATAATGATAACGAACGATATTTTCGGATAAAGAACAGTTGGGGTGCGAATTGGGGAGAACAAGGCTATATCCGTATTTCCTATGATAATGTCGGCGGAATAACCCGATTTGGTTCTTATGGCGTAACAGCATCCGGGGTATATCCTATTCAGAACAATCAGACAGCCATCACATTTACGATTACAAATACGGGAACTGCCAACTTAACGCTGAGTCTGTCAAAAGATAAAAGCTGGCTGTCAGTTTCTCCGCAGACTCTTTCACCGATTCCGCCGAATGGGCAGCAGGTGATCACCGTATCTGTAACAAATTGGAGTCTGCTTCAATCTATGCGGGATACGGCTACAGTAACAATTTCATCAAATGACCCGGATGAGCCAAACATAGCGGTAAAAATAGAAGCATCAATGTCTGCCGGAGCGTCAATGCCATCATTATCAGTATCTCTGCCATATCAGCAAATGGGAAATGTCTCCAAAGATGGCGGCACAGTTACGGTTAATGTTCTCAATATGGGCGGTGGCTCAATGAATTGGACCGCAGAATCAAACAATTCATGGCTGAAAATCATCATGGGCGATTCTGACGGAAAAATGAGCGGAACCGGTGACGGAACTGTAGCCGTCAGTTGCGATCCGAATAGCGGAGATAAAAGAGTCGGAACAATTACGGTTACAGCGGACGGAGTTTCAAACAGTCCTCAGACTATTGAGATCACTCAGGACGGAACTTCAGGCAGCAGCACCACTCCCGGCGATCTGGATTGCGATACCGACATAACTTTGGTAGATGCAATTCTCGGTTTAAGGATCATGTCTTCGATTGATCCGCAGACAACATGTTTAGGTGATGTCAACGGCGATAACAAAATCGGTCTTGAGGAAGTGATTTACATCTTGCAGAAAGTGGCGGGATTGAGATAATCTTGGCAATCCCTTAATCCTGAAAATCCCGGTTCAGACAACCAACAGCCCGTGAGGTTCACACCTTGCGGGCTGTTTTTATTGACTTTCGGGGAAAATGTGATAAAAACAGTGTCAGAGAGAGTTGAGCAACGAGTTATGAGATTCAGCCCCGATCATTAAGTACCTGTCCGCAAATTTTTTGATATTTTGTAGGGGCAATCCCCTGTGAT
>DYRC01000360.1 GCA_020718925.1 Desulfonema limicola | reverse complement strand
TCACAGGGGATTGCCCCTACAAAATATCAAAAAATTTGCGGACAGGTACTTATATGTAGGGGTAAGCCCCCGTGCTTACCCCCGATCACAGGGCTGATATTTCCCTGCTTCTTCGCAAAATTCCCTGAAAGCAGGCTCCAAAGATGCAGACAACGCTATGATTTCTTCAATGCTTCCGTTATGGCGGGCGATATCTTCGATTTTTTGTGCAATATCCGCTAATACTTCCGCTCCGATAGTAATGCACATGCCTTTCAGAGAATGAGCTTGGAGACGGATTTCTTTCAAATCCTGTTTTTCTATGAAGGAAGACAGGACAGATAAATCTATCGGAAACCTTTCAAGAAACATAGGAAGAAGCTCATCCGAAATCTTCGTGTTTCCGCCGATCCTGTATAAAAAACCTTCCCGGTCAAAGACTTTCCGATGTTTATCCTGATGACCGGAGGATGAATCTCCGTCCGCATATTCTGATCTGTCAGGTGCGAATAATCTGATAACATTGATAATCTCTTCAGGTCTGAACGGTTTTGAAAGAAAGAAATTCATGCCTTCGGACAGGCATTTATCCCGATCATCTTTGAACGCATCCGCAGTCAGAGCAATAATGGGCGTGGGTTTTTTATCACGGTCATCAGTGTATTCAGCGGTTACGGCTTCAAATTCCCTGATTTGACGGGTTGCCTCTAATCCGTCCATTTCCGGCATGTGAATGTCCATAAAAACCAGATCAATCTGATTTTCAGCATATTTTTCCACGGCTTCTTTTCCGTTCACAGCTTCGATGATCCTAAATCCCATTTTTTCCAGATGAGTTCTGATGACCAGCATGTTGATCGGATTGTCTTCGGCAATCAGGATATTACCTAACCCCCCGACCCCCTTCCCTGAAAGGGAAGGGGGAGTAAACAGAAGACTCCCCTCTCCGTTTCGGGGAGGGGGCAGGGGGAGGGGTTCCTGATTATCCGAAATCGGCAGCGTAAGATTCACATCAAAGCGGGTTCCTTTTCCCGGCGTACTTTCAACAGTGATGCTGCCGTTCATCATCTCTGCCAATCTTTTGGAAATCGTCAGCCCCAATCCTGTGCCGCCGTATTTACGGGTAGTTGAACCATCCGCCTGCGTGAAGCTTTCAAAAATTGTAGCGAGTTTTTCAGGAGGAATGCCGATGCCCGTGTCTTCGACCACGATAATCAGATCAACCAACCCCTCCCCCAACCCCTCCCCGAAACGGAGAGGGGAGTTCTCCCCATTCCCTCTCAGGGAAGGGGGCAGGGGGTTAGGTTTTGTACTGATTTTTATCTCTCCTTTTTCCGTGAACTTCACTGCATTACCGAGCAGATTCAGGATGATCTGACGGATTCTGACCGGATCGCCGATAACCATTTTCGGAATATCCGGATCAATCTCCGTAATCAGGGAAATACCTTTCTCGCTGCATCTGTGAGTCATCATAAAAGCGGTTCTTTTAATAATATCCGAAAGATCGAAATCAGTATTCTCCAGTTCGATCTTATTTGCCTCGATCTTGGATATATCCAGAATATCATTGATAATATCAAGCAGGGAATACGCTGAATATCTGAGATTTTTAAGATACTTCCGCTGAATGTCGGTCATCTCCGTTGCCAGAAGCAGATCAGTCAGACCGACAACCCCGTTCATGGGGGTGCGGATTTCGTGGCTCATAATAGCAAGAAATTCGGATTTGGCGCGGTTGGCGGTTTCGGCAGTTACTTTGGCTTTATGAAGTTCTTCTTCCGCCAGCTTGCGCTTGGTAATATCCAAAATTACGCCCTGATAATGGGTAGCTGCTCCGTTTTCATCCCTGCGAATCCATGTCCGATCATGTATATGACAGATATTTCCGTATTTTGTGATAATCCGATATTCCTGAGTGAACTCCGAATGACCTTCCTGAGTATGCTGCATGACGTCCGAATATACCCGATGAAAATCATCCGGGTGGATAACTGACGCGTAAGAAATTTTTCCGCCGGTGAACTCTTCCGGTAAATATCCGAATTTGCGGATATTATCAGATACAAATTCAACTGACCATTTTTCATCCGCTTTCCATAAAAATGCAACCGCATGACTTTTATCAATAATAAATTCAAGTTCTTTAAGTTTTTCCAAAGACTTATTGAGCGATTCTTCCGCCTGCCTGCGCTCATCAATCTCGTTTGATAACCGCCGATTCCAAAACAGCGACATTCCCAAAACAGCAATCAAAATGCCAGCTATCGGAAATATCCAATGGAAAATTTCAGTCCAGTCTGCTTCATGTTCAAAGCGTACCGGAAGCCATTTCTGAGAAATAGCATCGTGTTCTTCTTTGCTTATCGAATCAATGGCTTTATTGAAAATGCCACATAACTCATTAAAATCTTTGCGGATTGCAAACATATACGGTTCATTCTCATACAGATTGCTTCCTGAGATTTTCAGATTGCTCAGACGATGTTTTTGCATCATATAAATTGCGCTGTTCTGTGAGCCGATATAAACATCTGCATTATTACGAGAAACATCCTGAAGTCCCTCAAGAGGGGTATCTGTAGAATATATCTCAATTGCCGGATAGTCCTTCCTCAGCCGATCTAAAAATCTCATCCCCTTTGCTATCGCAACTTTTTTGCCTTTCAGTGCGTTGAGATTGCTGATAAACGGAGAATCAGTCCGGCTGATAATTATATAGCTCATAAAATAGAACGGTCTGGTAAAATTCAGATATTCCCTGCGTTCCGGCACATTGTACGAATAGATTATATCCAATTTTCTATCTTTTATCATGGAATCCGCCATACCCCGTTCCGTGAAAACATACCCGATCTCTATTCCGGTGCGTTCACTGATAAGGCGGAGATAATCAGCATTTATCCCGCTGAACATACTGTCTTGGCTGATAAATCCGCTCGGAGGATAGCCGTCAAACGCTTCTATGCGAATTTTCGGATGTTCTTTGATCCATGCCTGCTCTTTGTCCGTCAGCCGGACTTTTTTCATATCCGGCTTGAAATACCGATTTTCCGGATCAGGTATCCAGCGTTTTTCGATTTCGGCAAATTCTTTATCAGTTATTGCATCAAAGCCTTTATCTACAAGAGCAAGCAGTTCTGTATTTGCTTTCAAAACACTCGCACAGAATTTACCGGAGTAAAGAGTTTCAGGCAGACTCTCAAATTCGCCGGATAATCCCAGACGGCTGATATCGGATGCCGACATTGAAGAAACGGAAATAAATCCTCTGACTTTTCCGTCTCTTGCAGCATAAATCATTTCTTCGCGTGTATCGAACTCTGAAAGATGAATCTCAGGATGGTATTTTTTCAGATACTTTTCCTGAGAAGTTCCGCGAACCGCGCCGACAGTCTGCCCGGAAAGCTCGGCAATCTTTGAAAATTTGCCGTATTTTAACGCAAAGAAGATGCTCACACCTGATTCATAAAACGGCTGTGAAAAGCTTATCCCTTCATACTGCTCCGGCGTATAAAAAAGCCCTGCATGAATGTCCGCTTTTCCGTTTATGACATTATCAACACCGGATTTCCATGTATCGGCAGGAAGAAACTCAATTTTTTTGCCGGTCTTCTGCGCCCATAATCGCCATATATCCGCAAACATGCCTGATGGTCTGCCTTCCGTATTCATAAACATAAGTGGCTGAAAATTGATGGGGATTGAAATGATCAGCGTGTCTTTCGGTTTTTCCGAAGCTTGGGCAATCGGATATGCTATCGTCATAAATATGATGAACAAAAAAACCAGCTTTTTCATGTTGTTTTACTCCTGCCAGAGATTTTGTAATACGATTCAGATGGTTCAATCGCTCTGATTTCATAATGTCATTTTTTCTTTTAGCATGATTCGGATCCGAATTAAAGCATAAGCTTATCATAAAATATGT
>DYRC01000359.1 GCA_020718925.1 Desulfonema limicola | reverse complement strand
GGGCTTCAGGGCTTCAGGGCTTCAGGGCTTCAGGGCTTCAGGGCTTCAGGGCTTCAGGGCTTCAGGGCTTCAGGGCAAAATTGTGCCTTTTTAACGGCGTGTAAATCATATTCACCAATAGGTTATAACAAGCCGCTTTCCGATGTATGTCGGAGGGTGGCTTTTTTATTGTCTGAACCGGGATTCACAGGATTAAGGGATTACCATGATTTAACAGCCTGTTATATAATCTTGGCAATCTGAAAATCCTGAAAATCATGGTTCAGGACAATCTCAGCAAAAGGAGGTAAAATGAAACAGTTCATAATGATTTTGGCAGGTGTGATGCTGCTGGCATCATCGGCTTTCGGTGAACCCGGAAATGTGGACAGCATCGGAGGCGTTGACCTGAAAGATGTGATCATGTCGCTTCAGGTATCAGCCGGACTCTCTCCCCTCGGAGCATCAACCGGCGGAGATGCCAACAGCAACGGGAAAATCGGCTTGGAGGAGGCGATTTACGGATTGCAGATTGTGGCGGGACTCAGAGAGTCGGCAGCAGCTACAACGTGGTACAAAGATGCGGACGGAGATAAATATTCCGATAATACGCAAATAATTTCAGCCGCGAGACCGTCCGGCGGCTATTACAAAGAATCCGAACTGCTTGCAATTGCAGGTGATCCGAATGACAATGATCCGCAGGCTGTTCCGGTAGGCGCAATCACCGAAATAGCCCGCATTCAGACAAGCATTCAGACCACCGGCGCGGGATGGGTCGCCGAAACAAATCCGGTTTCTGTGTTGTCAGATGATCAGAGAAAATTGCGATTGGGCGCAATACTTCCCGCCAGCATTCCCCAAAGTGCCAAGAGAACATACACAGCGCGGGATAATCCTCCGTATTTTGACTGGAGAAACAACAACGGCAATTTTGTTACGCCGGTAAAAGATCAGGGAGGTTGCGGATCCTGCTGGGCATTTTCCACAGCCGCCGCTCTTGAATCACAGATTCTGATGAGAACCGGGCAGAGCAGAGATTTATCCGAGCAGATTGTGCTGTCTTGCAGCGGCGCAGGCAGTTGTAACGGCGGATATCCGACATCGGCATCGGATTTTCTCAGGAATACAGGTACGAATACGGAATCCTGCTATTCTTATACCGAAACGAATGGAAACTGCGCCAACGCCTGTTCAAATTGGCAAAGCAGCGCATCCAGAATTGACTCTTGGAGCTATGTCAACAATACGGTAGCCAACATGAAAAATGCGATTTATGCCAACGGACCTCTTGTAACCACAATGGCAGTTTATACCGATTTTTTCTCTTATCGTTCAGGCGTTTACCGCTATACATGGGGACAGCTTGAAGGTTATCATGCGATTGTCGTTGTGGGCTGGGATGATGCAAGCAGTTCCTTTATTGTCAAAAACAGTTGGAATACATGGTGGGGTGATTCCGGATATTACAGAATCGCATACAGCGAGGTTACGGGCAACAGCAAATTCGGATACCTCACAATTGCTTACACCACCAATGCGTCCTGCACTTACACTATCAATCCGATCAGCAATTCATTCGCTTCATCCGGCGGATCAGGCAGTATCAGTGTAACAAGCGGATGTGCTTGGACTGCTGCGAACAATGCGCCTTCTTGGATTACGATCACTTCGGGAGCAAGCGGCAATGGAAACGGAACGGTCGGTTATTCGGTCAGTGCTTACACAGGCACAGGTTCACGAACCGGAACAATCACCATCGGCGATAAAGTTTTCACGATAACCCAGACAGCCCCTCAGATAATTCAGTTTTCATCATCCGCTTACAATGTGGGCGAGGCTGACGGTTCTGCTCTGATTACAGTTACCCGCACCGGAAACACTTCGGAAATTGTAAGTGTGAATTATACAACAGGCAACGGCACGGCTGCAACCGGTTCGGATTACACATCAACATCAGGAAATGTAGTATTCCTCGTTGGCGAGACCGCCAAAACATTCACGGTAGGCATCGTCAATGATAGCGTTACTGAAGGAAATGAAACCGTCAATCTTACTCTGACCAATTCCAGCAGTGGCGCAGTTCTGAGTACTGCCGTGCTGACAATTGCAGATGATGATATTCCGCAGCGGGGACAGCTTCAATTCAATTCGGCAAGTTACAGCGTTAATGAATCCGGCAGTTCTGTAACCATTACCGTTACCCGCACCGGAGGAAGCAACGGCGCAGTGGGCGTAAGTTATTCTGTCGGCGGCGGTACGGCTGCTGTCGGTCAGGATTATTCGGCAGCATCCGGCACTATCACATTTGCAGACGGAGATACGGCGGACAAAACGTTTTCTGTTCCGATTCTGAATGACAGCCTTGTCGAAGGCAATGAAACGGCGAATCTTACGTTGAGCAATCCTACCGGCGGCGCGGCTTTGGGAAGTACAAGCAGTGCGGTTCTGACAATTGCAGATGATGATTCTCCTCCTACGGTTGACCTTTTCCTGCAAAATGAAACGGTAACAACTACGCTGACTTATACGACAAGCAATTCGATTTGGGCAGGGTATGAAGTTACCACGCAGAAACCTTACGGGGATTATGTGATTCAGTCCGGCGGGAATGTAACGCTTAATTCCAAAACCATTTATCTCAAACCCGGATTCAAGGCGTCATCCGGCAGCACGTTCAAGGCAACGGCGCAATAAGCCCCGGAAATGAATTTCCGGGCTATTATATGTCGTCCCTACGGGACTCTGATTTGTCCCGTAGGGACAGCCCGAAATAGACCGGCAATTTATTGCCGGGAAACTTTGATAAACCGAAAGAAAGTGAGGAAAGAATCATGAAAAAAGCGATCATCATTGCAATGTGTGTTGCGTGTTCCGTGCTGAGTGCCGGAGCGGTATTTGCAGGCGATTGGGTGCCGAGCGGGGCAAATATGTATTACACCGGAGGGAATATCGGTATCGGTACGACAGCGCCGGCAGCTAATCTGGAGGTAATAGGAACCGCTACTTTCAGGGATAATCTTAATGACCCTATTCTTTGGACTTATTCAAGGACATCAGCCGGCTATGCAGGCGGTCAGGCTCATACCAAAACATTCCTTGCGGCTAAGACGTATTATGAGAATAGTACCGGGGGTATCGGCGGCTGGAATCTGAATTTCGCATCTCCTGAAATATCAGCTTCGGAAACGCCGTATATTTATACTTTTGAAAACCACAATATGAGATTGGGAACGGTTGATAACGGATGGAGAAAGGCAGAGATTGAAATTTGCAACCTGCCAAGTCCTGGAATTTTGTTTCGTACAGGTGCATGGCAAGACCCGTCTAATACGCCGCACAGTGCCACCAATGTAAGAATGCTTATCACCGTAGATGGCAAAGTGGGTATCGGAACTACGAATCCTCAATCCATGCTTGCCGTCAACGGCACTGTTACAGCTAAAGAAGTTGTTGTTACGCTGACCGGATGGTCAGATTATGTATTCAACGATGACTACAAGCTGATGTCTCTGAACGAACTTGAAAAAAGCATAAAGACTGAAAAGCATCTTCCCGGCATTCCGTCTGAAAAAGAGGCGAAAGAGAAAGGCGTGAGCATCGGAGACATGCAGGCAAAGCTCTTACAGAAAGTTGAGGAATTGACGTTGTATATGATTGAGCAGAACAGAAAGCTGGAAAATCAGAACAGGAAGCTGGAAAACCTGCAAACTGAAAATGAGACTCTGAAAAAGCAGATGGCGGGCTTGCAGAATGTGAAGCGGTAGTAATCGGAATTGTAATTTTTTTATGCCTTTATGAATTTTCGCTTAAATGTGAGTCTGACAAAGCAAAAAAATGTCAGATTCACGTTTTTGTTTCGGTTGCCTGAATCCTCATCATCATCCGGCAGCACATTCAAGGCAACGGCGCAATAAGCTGATGATTCAGGTATTGACAGAATTTTCAAAT
>DYRC01000051.1 GCA_020718925.1 Desulfonema limicola | reverse complement strand
CGGATAAGCGGTCTGTTTCGCTGTAATAATCTTTTATCGCTTTGTGTGCGGGTTTGAGTTGAATGCTCATAAATGCGATTATACATATTGAACGTTTAAGTGCAAGGGAAAATAAATAAAAAACGCCGGAAGAGCATCGCGCTCCTCCGGCGTTTCAATTATGTTGAAAAAAATTTTTTTCCTTAGAAACTCAGAGACAACTGAGTACCGATTTCATACGGATTGGCTTGGTTATCGCCTTTGTAGGTGGCATCGCCTGCAAACAGGTATGCGCCGACCAAGTCTATTTTCAGACCTTTCACCAATTCATAAGTAATGACCAAGTCAACTTCGGTACCAAGATAGTCTTCATCCGAAATAACTTTCAAATTAGGATCATATACCTTAATCCCTTCAGCCAATTTGGCATACCAAACATCAAACTTCAATGCCAGTTCTTTCGTAGGCTTGTAGAGCGTGCCGAGATTACCTGCCATGATGTTGGTGATTTTATCCTGCGGCGAATTTGCAGAGCCGTAAGCATCAAATACGCCAAAGCCCATGATTTCAGCCCAGTAATAAGACTGACCGGTATACTGATTTTGTGAAGGAAGAAAGAATGCTTTGAAATCTTCATCAGCAGGATCAGAGCCTGTGGCATAGAATATCTGCCCGTGAACATCTCCCATATCAGAAAGATTCACAGCACCACCGACAGCAGCCAGCCATGCTGAAAAGTCAAGCGAACCTTTTTTAGTATCAATATAGTCCGCACTGCCGCCCTGATAAATACCGGTGAACCATGCTTTACCACCGTCAAACTTGGCATCCAAATCAATACCGACATAATAGATATTAGCTTCTTTGAAGTCAGCAAGCGACTGGGACGCTCCATGTGTTGAAGTCTCAGTCAGAGGGGCATGCAGCGTAGGTTTCCATCCACTGGCATTATCCGACATTGCCCACATCGCAAACGGGGTAATAGTGAACATCTCATTGGCAGTGAATGAAGGTGCCAGAGCATAATAATCAAAATCATAATCATTGTTGCTGATATTGTTATTCTTAGCATCAACACCTTTGCCGCCCTCAAAAGCTTTGATCCAGATAAACGGAACTGCAAAGCCTTCGCCCTTGAAGGTGATGATAGCCCCGGCGAAATCGTCAGCAAACAAAAAACCGCGTCCCAGCGTGGCAGCCTGCATACCGATTTTGAAATTCACAGGTGCCAGAGTAAAATCTGCATAAGAATTTTTGATTCTCCAATTGCCTTCACCATCAGCACCGATATCTCCGCCGATTGTGTCGCCCCATGTAGAGTTGATCTCAAACTTATTAACGAGTTTCAAATTTTCGTTAATAACCGCTGTGTAATAAAAGCGGGTTCGTGTGTCAACAACTGACCAGTCAAGCTTTTCAGACTTGTCTTCACCAGTAAAATTCTGTGCAGTGAATCCTCTTGTCCGCCAATACCCGCCAAACTGGTTTTCCAACGCTGCTACGGGCATTACAAACGCTCCTACCAGCACCACTGCCAATGCCACCACCATAATCTTTTTCATCTTAAGTCTTCCTCCTTAAAAAAGTTGCTTGCCAAAAGCACATCATAAACCTATACCTAAATAATTTTTTAAAGTCAAGAGTCCTTGTGTGAATGGGAATGATCTTTCCTGATTTCACCTCCCCAAAGTCAGATTCAAACACTCCGGATATGCACTTTTAGATTAACCCGTTAAAATATGTCAAGACTTTTTTCACATATTCCTCAGTTTGATAGGTTTTTTATGAAAAAATCAACAAACCTATTGACAGAATCCCTATTTTTCGTTACCTATAAAAAAATTTGCTGATAACAACGTAAGGATGTATGGATGGAAAAAAATCAAACCGAATCCCTTCGGAAGATGGTTTACGCTTCTCTGATGGCGGCGTTGACGGCAGCCGGCGCACAAATTGTGATTCCTGTCGGACCTGTCCCGATAGTTTTGCAGAATTTATTTGTGATGCTGGCAGGATTATTGCTTGGCAGCCGCTGGGGGCTTGCAAGCGTGGGTGTCTATCTGATGGCGGGAATTTGCGGGCTTCCGGTATTTGCAGCCGGATCCGGCGGCTTCGGACGGCTTATCGGACCCACCGGCGGCTATCTTCTGGGCTATCTTCCGGCTGTCTATCTGATCGGCATGATTTCCGAGCGATCAGAGGGGCGCGTCTTATCGGATGTGGCTGCCATGATTGCCGGATGCCTGATCGTCTATGTTTTCGGCGTGTCATGGCTTAAACTCATTACCGGCATGACCATTGCAAAAACTCTGGCGGTGGGCATGTATCCTTTTCTGATAGGCGACGGGCTTAAAATCGCTGCCGCAGTGTCTATCGTCAAATCGCTCAGACCCTTTATTTTTCGACATCAAACTTCTGCCACTCCTGCATGAACATCATTGAGATTGAAAATCTGACGCATCGCTTTGCCAGCGGACGCATTGCTTTGGATGGGATCAGTCTGAAAATTCGTGAAGGACAATTTGTGGTGCTTGCCGGATGCAACGGCTCCGGAAAAACCACCTTGCTCCGGCATTTAAACGGACTTTTGCTGCCGACTTCAGGAACCGTAACGGCTGCCGGAATTTCGGCTGCCAAAAATCCTGCCAAAGCAAGGCAGATGGTCGGCATGGTGTTTCAGGATGCGGACAGCCAGATTATCGGCGAAACTGTGTATGAAGATGCGGCGTTCGGTCCTGAAAATTTAAAACTCAGCCGCAAAGACATCAACGACCGGGTAGCTCACGCGCTGGAAGCGGTTCATCTGAGTGGGCTTGAGGACATTCCGCCCTATCAGCTTTCCGGCGGACAGAAGCGGCGGCTTGCGATTGCAGGCGTGTTGGCAATGAATCCCCGTATTCTGGTCTTTGACGAGCCGTTTTCCAATCTGGATTATCCGGGCGTAAAACAGGTTCTGCGCCGGATTGTCCTGCTGCACCGGCAGGGGCATACGATTATTCTTGCCACCCATGATTTGGAAAAAGTGCTGCCATACACGGATCGGCTGATTGTGATGCAGAACGGAAAAATTGTCAGAGACGGCATTCCGGCTGATGTGCTTGACGGAATCGAAAATTTCGGCGTGAGACCGCCTCGTGAGCGATAAATCGCACGGCTGGAAGCTGACGCTTGCTGAAATAGCGGCTGATAATGTCAGGCTTTCAAATAGCGTGATATAACTTCTGAAATTATTACAGATATTTATCTCTTGATTTTTTCACAAGAATATGATATTCGTTTTTTATTTCTTAATGAACAGCGAGGATAAAATGACACAATTATCAACAATAACAGCAAGAATAGACCCGATATTAAAAACAGAGGTTGAAAATATCTTCCATGAGATGAACCTGTCAATAAATGAAGCCATTAATCTTTTTTTTGTTCAGGTAAAACATTGCAGGAGTTTGCCGTTTGATCTGGAAATACCCAATGAAGAGACGGTTAAAGCAATAAATGAGGCAAGAAAAGGAATAGGCTTGGTTGTATGTGAAAATGAAGATGATATGTTTAAAAAATTGGGAATATAATGCTCAGACCGATTTATTCAAAACGATTCGACAGAGATATGAGAAGGATTGTTAAACGGAGAAAAGATACTGAAAAGTTAAAGATAGTTATCCGTATGCTTATCCGTCAGGAAAAATTGGATGACCGGTATAAAAACCATCCTCTGAAGGGTAAATATAAAGACTGTTATGACTGTCATATTGAACCTGACTGGATATTGATATATCGGATAGAAGGAGACGCAATTCAATTTGTACGCACAGGTTCACATGCGGATTTGTTCAAATAGCCCGCTTGCGCTTCCAGCCCTGAAATCCGGAAAAATCGGAGTTATTATAACTACATGGATCCACGTCTGAAACTTGCCGCAATTGCGATTATCGGATTTTTAAGCCTGAACGCACAATGGAAAATGTTAGCCTTGCTGACGCTTCTTGTGCTGTGGTGGGGCATTCGGGTTCGATTGTCATTGTTTTCCACCCTGAAAGACATGCGCTGCGTTGTTCTGCTGCTATGTCCGATATGGGGCATAAGAGCTTTATCCGCCGGAATGTATGACGCAACGCTTGTGTGCTGGCGGATCATCTTGGCAGCTTACGCAGGCATCAGCCTGATGGCAACCACCCGGACATGGGAAATCCGGGCAGCATTGCGATGGTTTTTCAAGCTTATTCCCTTTGTGCCGGAAAAGCGGCTTTCTACAATGATCAGCCTGATGATGAGATTTTTACCGATGATCCTTCGGCAGAGCAATGAAATATCCGATGCTCAGAAAGCCAGAGGCATTGAATGCCGCAAAAATCCGATTTACCGGATGGTCAGATTTGTCCTGCCGCTGACACGCCGAACTTTTGAAGATGCGGATAACCTGATAATTGCGATGGAAGCGCGGTGTTACTGCGAAGACCGGACAGAGCCGGAATTATCCCATTTTTCGCGCAGTTTCCGCTTGGATAACAGGACGTAATCTTTATCGTTGGAAAAGATTTCCAGCGTAATCGTGCTGTCATAAAAACTTTTCAGTTCTTTGATCAGCGCGTCCCAGTCAATGATGCCGGTTCCCATCGGCAGATGCAGGTCTCTTAAACCATCGTTGTCATGCAGATGAACATGGCGCAGCCGATCTTTGAATGCTGTCAGATATTCGATAGGATTTCTGCCGGACAGATTCAGATGCCCTATATCCGCATGAAAATCAAGCAGCGGGTTCAAATCCAGAATTTTTCGGATATTCTCTTTGTTGTCTTTGGGCGTGGCGATGGATTCGTAAATAATCGTAACGCCGTTGTCTGCTGCAAACGGACACAAGGTCTGAAAAGATTCGGTCTGAAAATTGACGCCTTCCTCCGCCTTGAACAACCCGGAGGGCCAATTCGCATGAACCGTCATCAGCGTACATTTCAACTCCGCGCAAATCAGCACATAGCGTTTGAGAATATCAACCGCATTTTCGCGCAGCTCCCGCATTTCAGAGCCGATGGGCAGATACCACGCGGTATGCCCCACCGCGCTCAGCCCGAAACGCCCAAGCGCGTCTGAAATTTTAGCCGTATCAATGTGTGCCGCGTCTGATTCAGGCTCCAGAAACAGATCGACGAAATCAAATCCGTTTTCGCCGATCCATCGGATGTCGTTAATGATATTTTTTCGGGGATGCGTATGATGCCCGATTTTCATCGCCGCTCCTATTCGACCATAATGATCATTTTTTCGAGCATGTTTTCTATTTCAATCAGCGTTCCTTTGGGACCCTGCTTGGCAAATAAATTGCTTAACTCACTCAGATCAATGCCTTCTTTTGCCAAAGACGCCCTCACTCTGCTGGGCAGCAATTTTTCCGACACCGGAAGCGCGGACAACGGAAACGATATTTTGGTCTCCGGATCGTTTTTTCCGGGCTTGAAAATATGGATTTTCAACGTCTGCATCATGGGCTGCTATTCTTAACCTCCTCTTTATAAAATTCCGATAACAGAATATCAGATACCACTTTTTCCGTGTTATCGCAAGCCTGATGTTGCATATCGCTTAAATATCTGTGATGACATACTCACCTAACCCCCCTGCCCCCCTTCCCTGAAAGGGAAGGGGGAGATACATCATCAGTACTCCCCTCTCCTTTCAGGGGAGGGGTCGGGGGAGGGGGCACAGGGGATGGGTGCTTTGATAGCGAATCGGTATGACAATAATGGGAATTTCTGTCTCTGCCGATAATGCGTTCCAAATCATCGGCAATCCGCTTTAATTCCTCTGTCCGCATATTCATATCAACGGATATCTTAAAGGACGCCTGGGCAACAAGCCGGTTTTTCTGCGTTACCTTATCCATTAATCTCATGGTCTGCTTGATCTGCTCAAAGCGGCGTTCCTGATCTTCATACGCCTGAGTCGCTTCATCCACAATCTTGCTGACCCTGCCGATAATATCAATATTTTCAGCATAAGATTCTCCGGTCGTGCGGACAATCTCATTCCCGCGCCGGACTGCTTCAAGGGTGTTTTCAATCAGGGCGGTCGTATGATTTGCCGCATTGCCCGATTTTATGGCAAGCTGTCTGACTTCAGCAGCCACCACGGAAAACCCCGCCCCTGCTTCTCCGGCTCTTGCCGCCTCAATCGCCGCGTTCAATGCCAGCAGACTTGGTCTGAAAAGCAATTTCTTCAATGGTCTTGATGATCTGACGGATTTGTTCGGCGGACGCGCTGATATGATTCATAGAGGCAGTCATATCCGACATCTGCCCGCTTACTTTTTCCGATATGCGGATGGCTTCATCCATCATATCCGTTGCAGATCGCGCCTTATCTGCCCGCTGATGGCAGACCGACGCCATCTGTTCAAGCGCGGAAGCGGTTTCTTCCAAAGAACTGGCTTCTTCGCAGGTGCTATGGCTCAGAGACTGGCTGTCGGAAAGTACGCTGCCTGACACCAGCGCAATCTGTCCTGCCCCGTCGCTTAAACATTTAACCGCCTTTTTTACCGGCAGAATCACGGTTCGGTTAATCAGAAAAGATACGGCAAAGATAATGAATATGCCGATAACGCCGACGATGCCGCTCAATATCCGAATCTGAGCATTGACCTCGGACATGATTTCTTTCTGTTTCCGAACCATTATTTCTTCAAGATCATCCATATAAATGCCGGTGCAGACCGCCCAGTTCCATTTGTCAAAGCGTTTCACAAAAGTCAGTTTGTCCACAGGCTTTACCTCTCCGAGCTTAGGCCATTTATATGAAAAAAAGCCTTCCCCGTTTTCCGAGGCTATCTTTGACAATTCGGACAGAAGATGTTTTCCGTCAGAATCGGTAAATATATCCGCATCTGTATCTGTTCCGACAAGCTCAGTCCTGGGATGCTGAAGCATTTTCCGGGTATCCATGCTGAAAATATAGAAATAATCTTTGCCATCTTGTCCGTATCTCAGCAAATTTACGATACGTTTTACTTTTTCTTTAGTCTCGTCTTCGGCAACTTCCATATATATGCCTGTGCCGATAATCCAGCCCCAGGGCTTGAACAGTTTGACATAGGACAGTTTGGGAACCGGTTTGTCATGTCCGGGTTTGGGCCACATATAATGGACAAATCCTTCGCCGTGTTCTTTGCAGACCTTTATCATTTCCATAAACAGCAGCTTGCCTTCCGGGTCTTTGAAATCCGAAAGGTCTTTGCCATCCAGATCGCTTCTGAACGGGTGCATGATCATCTTAGGGGCTTCATCGTTGATCCAGACATAATCTGTCAGATTGTATCTCATGTTTTTCAGAAGGTCTATCGCAATTTTTTTCTGATCGGCTTCCGATAAGTGATTCATAGAATGATGAATATGCTCTATGGAACTATATGCCATGCTTAACGCAATGTTGAGTTGTTTTTTGTACATATCGGACAATTTTTTAGGATCGAGAAGGTCCTGATAGCTGTTTTCTATGATGGTATAGGCATTGCTCATCAGATTTTTCAGCATTTTCTTCCGCTGCTCGATCATCAGATTTTTCAGCATCGAAAGCTCTGTATGTCCCCGGTGTTTCAAAGAAGCGGCGGATATTCCGATGACAATAATTCCCAGCACAATCACCCCGGATACGATAAGACTGATGAACTTTCCTTTAATCTTCATACAGTTACTCTCCGTTATTTTTTTTAAAAACCGTTCATTCCTGACACTTCTTACTTATCATTTTATATCTTTCTTGACAATTTTAAAAGACTGTTTCAAAATATACCGAAATTGTCAAACTTTAAACGGAGGCAACCGAATGAAAACTTCTTTGATAAAAAAACATCTCCTGCTGATATTCATAAGCGTTATGATAGGCGGCTGTACTGCCACTACCCGCGACATATCGCCGGATGACGCTAAACATTATGACGCATCCTATGATTTTTCCGACAAGAAAAAAATCATAGACGCACTGGTCAATCCGCTGCTGGCGCAGAGCTTTCCCGCCTCAGAGCAGAAGCCGGTGATGATTGTCTATGGCGTGGCAAATCGCACATCCGAGCATATTGATACCAGCGGCATCACGGATGAAATCCGAAGAAAACTGATCAATTCGGGTAAATTCAGCTTTATCAATGAAACTCAGCGCGGCAATATCTCTCAGGAAATGGCACATCAATACAGCGATGCGACAGATCCCAAAACCCGCGTTGAATATGCGCGTCAGGTCGGGGCGCAGTATATTCTGAGCGGCACCCTGCGTTCCATTGAAAAAAAACAGCCAAGACAATGGCGGCTTACAAAGAAAACCCTGATGTATTACAGTCTCAATCTTGAAATGACCGACATCAAAACAGGCTTGATCGCATGGTCAGATGCCGTAGAACTGGCGCGGGAATCTTCTGTGCCGATTATCGGATGGTAAATGTCTGCATATCGTTTCACATATCGGCTTGTTCTGCTGGCAGGACTGATCGTCTGGCTGACGGGCTGCGCGTCCGCTCCCCTGCGCGAAGCCCGGACTGCGTTTTACAGCCACCAGTTTCAGAAAGCCGAAGTCAGTCTTTCCAAGCCCGAAGAGTTTTCAAACAGAGACAAGCTTCTGCTGTTTATGGAAAAAGGGCTGATTCTTCATCATGTCGGCAAATATGAAGACAGCGTGAATGAATTTCTGAAAGCATCAGATCTGATAAAAAAGCAGGACGTGATCAGCGTCAGTCAGCAGGCTGCATCGCTTGTAACCACCGAATGGATTACCGAATACAAAGGGGAATACAGCGAGCGGCTATGGGTGCATAGCTATCTGATGATGAATTATCTCCTGCTTAATAAATATGAAGACGCGCTGGTGGATGCAAAACAGGCTCTCAGGCTGATGGAACAATATCCTATCGCGCTTTCCAATGATTATTTTACCCGCGCCCTGATTGCGCTGTGTTATGAGATATTAGGCGAAAATAATGACGCCTATATCGAATATAAAAAACTGAACGAAGCGATACCGGATGACACTGCGATTGCTGAAAAACTGTACCGGCTTGCCGTAAAACTGGGCTTCCATGACGATGCCAAACGCTATAAAAGCTTTATTTCAAATGAAAAACAGCAGGATGCGGCAGCAGAGTTGATTCTTTTTGTGGGCATAGGAAACGCGCCGAAAAAAATTCCCGGAAATATTATTCTTCCGCCAACCATCCGCATTTCTTTTCCGCAGTATCAGCATCAGGAGCCGGATATGGCAGAAATTACCGCGTCTGAATCCTCTCAACGCCTGCTGCCCATGATGAGCGTCAGAACGAGCGTGGATGATGTGTGCCGGGCGTCATTAAGCCACAGAGCATCCAAAATCATGATAAAAGAAGCTGCCCGCGCGGCAGTCAAAGAAACATTGGCAAGAGCCGTTGAAAGCAGAAATCATGAGCTGGTCGGGGCATTATTCCGCGCGGTGTTATTTATCACTGAAGAGCCGGATACCCGTTCGTGGGAAACGCTGCCTGCGTCTTTGTATCTGCTGCGATTTCCGCTTGCCCCCGGAACGCATTCGCTGAACATAACGATTTCCCGGCAGGATGGCAGCCAGATTGAAAATATTGATCTGCCTGTGATAACGCTGTCTCCGGGACAGAGAGTCTTTCATTCGATACGCGTAACAGATTAACTTTTTATTATTTTATTTCAAATATTTAGTCTTCTATTAAAAAATATGAATTGACAATTGAAATCACAGGGTATAAATTATGATCTTATGAAGTTGGCAATAACAATAACAACAAGTTAAGGCATTCAGGGTGCAGAGATTTTCTCTGTATAACTTTAAAAAATAATCGTGGAGGAACAGAAGAATGAAAAAAGGCATGAAGTATCTGGGTATTGTGTTGGTGGCGATGGTTGCGGTAGCACTTGTATTTGCACCTGCAATGGCAGCAGGAGAAAAGGCAGATAAAGCAGCGGCTCCGGCAAAAAAGGCAGAAAAAGTTGTAAAAGCTCCTAAAGCTGTTGTAACCGTTACCGGCGTTGTTGCCGAAGTAAAAAACAAAAAAAGCAAAGTTACAGGTGCCACGCTTCAGTCTGATAAAGATACTTACACCATCGTAAGAAAAGCAAAAGGCGCTGAAGTAGCAAAACTGGTTGGCAAGAATGTAGAAGTTACCTGTATAGTTTCCGAAAAAAAAGGCAAGAAGTATATTTATGTTAAAGAATTTAAGGCGCTGAATTAATTCAATTCTCTTAGCCTTCTATTCTGAAAAAAACAATACCAGGGTCAATTCTGCAAAGAGTTGACCCTGTTTTTTCAGATGCGGCTGCCGTCTCGTTCACTTCCTCTTGGCACGGATAACAATATGGAAGAAAAAATAGGGCTGTTCGGCGGAACATTCAATCCGATTCACATAGGACATCTCAGAGTCGCTCAGGAAGTGCTGGAAAATTTTGAATTGGATAAAATTATTTTCATTCCCTCCGCGCTTCCGCCGCACAAGCAGACGCATCTTATGACAGATATTGAAGATCGGCTGGAGATGATCCGGCTTTCAATTCAGAACTGTCCGGAATCAGAGGTTTCCGATGTTGAATTGAGGCGTTCGGGGCGATCTTACACCATAGATACGGTTCGGCATTTCAAATCGGTATTGCCGGATGCCAATCTGTATTTTATTATCGGCATGGATGCGTTTTTGGAAATTGACGCATGGAAATCATACCAAGACCTGTTTTCGCTGATTTCCTTTATTGTGATGGCAAGACCCGGCACCGGGGATAAAATTGATCGGGTTATGCTTGAAAACTATCTGCAAACCCGAATATCTGAAGAGTATCGTTTTTCGACCTCGGACATGGCGTATGTTCATCCTGAAAAACAGCCGGTATTCGGGATAAATGTGCGTCCTTTGGATATATCGTCAAGTGCTGTCCGGGAATTGATCCGGCAGAACAAATCTGTCCGGTTCTTAGTTCCCCAAGCTGTTGAAAAATTTATAAAAAACAAAGGGCTTTTTTATGGAGAAAAGCAATGAATGACACTGTATTTCGCAATTGGATCAATGAAAAAATCGCTGAAGAATGCGTGAAAAATCTGAAAAAACATGGCTTTGACGCGCATTTTTTTCAAACCGCGCAGGAGGCGGGACGGGCTGCTCTTGAGATGGTATCGGGCTATGAAAGTTTCGGATTCGGCGGCTCTTCCACCACCCGAAGTCTGGGATTGGTTGAAGAACTCCGAGCCTCCGGCAAAACCGTCTATGATCATTGGCAAAAAGACCTAAGCCGTGAGCAGGATTTGGAGATTCGGCTGAATCAGGGGCGGTGCGATTGTTTTTTTTGCAGTGCAAACGCCATCTCTGCCACCGGGGAAATTATCAATGTGGACGGCGTTGGAAATCGCAACAATGCCATGACCTTCGGGACAAAAAAAGTTGTGATTGCGGCAGGTGTCAACAAAATCAGACCGGATACGGAATCCGCGCTGAGACGGATTAAAGAAATTGCCGCGCCCATGAGAGCCAAAAGCCTGAATATGCAAACGCCCTGCGCTCAGACCGGGATATGTGCGGATTGCAATTCTCCGCAACGGATATGCCGGATTACGACCATTCTGCATCGAAAGCCTATGCTGACCGATATTTCGGTGATTCTGATCAATGAAATCTTAGGATTTTAAAAACTGCCTTGAGTGCTTTTATCCTTTATTCATCAGTAACTTGTCTGAAATTTTCTTTGAACTTATCTTGCTTTCATATATAATTGCCGTTGACAAAAGCGGCATAATCTATGTAAAAACTCTGTATGAACAGCTTGAGTTGAAAGTGTTATTAAAATATTTTTTAAAAAATATGTGTGATTTTAATGAATAAAAACAATCTTATGGATACTGAAAAACTTTTGTCCGTTTTAAAGATATTGAAATCTGAGGTCTCTTCACGCTATAAAGCCGAAGTGATAGGGCTTTTCGGCTCTTTTGTCCGGGGTGAGCAGAGAGAGACCAGTGATATTGATATTTTGGCAGATTTTAATGAAGAAGCGGACTTGTTTGATCTGATAGGGCTGGCACAGTTTTTGGAAGAAAAACTTCATCGAAAGGTTGATGTGGTTCCCAGAAATGCTCTGAGAACAGAACTTCGCGAGTCGGTTTTTCGTGAGATTGCGATTTTATGAGAGACCACAGGCTTTATCTGAAAGACATTCTCACAGCAATGGAAAGCATTGAAGCGTTTATATATGGAATAAATTTCAAAGAATTTCAGGCTGATGATAAAACAGCAAGTGCAGTGATCAGAAAACTTGAGATAATCGGTGAAGCGGCAAAATATGTTCCTGATGAAATACGACGCAGCTATCCTGATATTCCGTGGAAAGAAATGGCTGGAATGAGAGACAAACTGATTCATTTCTACTTTGGGATAGATTATCAATTGGTTTGGAAAGCAATAAAAGAACGTCTGCCTAAAGTTAAGCAACGGATTCGTAAAATTTTATAAGTTATAAGATTGATTCCTACTTTTAGGTATATATTCTTATAAAATGGGGTGAAAACTATTTACATGAAAACAACCGCCTTATTCATCTGCTTGATGACAATAGCGACAGCGTCATTTGCCGGACCGAGCAAGCCGAATTTCGGGCTTCCTGCCGGTGCGGTGATTGTTGAGACACAGTCATTGAAAGCCGGCGGGTATCCTGACAGAACTTTGATTTTGTGGATGCAAAATCCTTCAAAACATCCGTCCGGCGCAACTGAAGACCCGGAATATGTCTATACCTGCCCGGATCAGACAAGAGGCAGCTATTATGGCGGAATTGCTAAAGTTTCATTGTTCAACGTCAAGACGAACAGCATCATCAGCACGATTGAAATAAAACAGGAAGAAGGACCTTCGATTCCTTATGCCATCCGAAAAGGCTATTATTATGAGGTAGAAGGAAAACCCGATAAAGCCGGAGAAGCAAAGCCGCATATCATGTCCTTGAAAGATTACAACGGAGATGGAAAATCTCTGGAATTTGCGGTATTTGACGCATTAGCCTGTATGGGACTTGAAACCGCGTTGATCGGATATAGCGAAAAGCAGGACAAAGTGATTCAGTATCCGATTCTTATGGTTTCTGAGGGAGACGATAAACAGAAAACCGAAAAAATCTTGTATTCATGTGATTATCTGTTCAGTAAGAAACCCGAATCTCCCGGATATTGGAAATATGAAATTGATTATCGCGGCAGAGGCGGTACGCTGGATAAATATGAAATCAGATATAATCCTCAGAAAGAAAGATTTGAGGGCAGATGTGTGTCAACGGAAAAAGAGTAAGCATCATATATTGAATTAACCATTCTGAACAGGAGCAATTTTACTGCAAACTATGAAATCATATCCGAGAAGTTTGAAAGTCATTGTTGTTTTGCTGACCATTGCGATGACGGCAGCATATCTGCCCGCGCAGGACAAAGCAGAACGATTTGTATCCATAGATTTCAATGATGTCGAGATCGGGGTGTTTATCAAATTCATCAGCGAACTCACGGGAAAAAATTTCATCATTGACCAGCGGGTGAAAGGCAAGGTGAGCATTATTTCACCGGCTAAAATTTCGGTGGATGAAGCTTACAAGGTGTTTTTATCTGTGCTGGAAGTTCAGGGCTTTGCCGCAGTTGAATCCGGCGAGATGATCAAGCTTGTGCCTGCGCCGGAAGTCCGCAGCAAAAACATTGAGACGATTGAAAGCCTGCTGAGAAAAGAAGCGCAATCGCCTGATGATAAGGTGGTAACGCAACTGATTCCCCTGCGCTATGCGGATCCGAATGAGATCAAACAACTGCTTGCCCCGCTCATTTCCAAAAACAGCGTGGTGCTGTCATATCAGCCGACCAATCTGCTGATTCTGACGGATGTATATTCCAATGTTCAGCGTCTGGTTAAAATTCTGAAAACCATTGATGTTCCGGGCGTAGGGCAGGTGATCAGCGTGATTCCGATTCAATTTGCAGATGCTGAGAAAATCGTCAAGGTGCTGACCGCGATTTTTCAGCAGCAACCGCAGCAACCGCAGCAGCAGAAAAAAACCGGCGTCATAGCGGCTAAATTTGTGGCAGATGAGCGCACCAATTCGATTATCTTGTTGTCGAGCGAAAATGATACCGATAAGATCAAAGAACTGATTTTGCGTTTGGATAAAGAAATGCCCAAGGGCAAGGAAAAAATACGGGTTTATTATTTGGAAAATGCGACTGCGGAAGATTTGGCAAAAGTACTGAAAGATATTCCGAGCAAGCAAGCCGGAGCCGCGCCGCCTCAGGGCGGGAAAAAAGAGGCGCCGGTGCTTTCGGACAGCGTGAAAATTGCGGCAGATAAGGCAACAAACAGCCTGATTATCACGGCGGACAAAGAAGATTATGCGGTGATTGAAGAGATTATCAAAAAACTCGATATTCCCCGCGCAATGGTCTATATTGAGTCCCTGATTATGGAAGTCAATGTGGATAAGGATTTCAAGCTGGGAGCCGAATGGATTGTCGGCGGAAAAACCAATGTTGACGGCAGACCTTCAGTTGTCGGAACCGGCTTTGCCGGCGGCGCGAGCGGCGGGGATGACGGATATTCTATGGTTGAAAATGCTTCAAAGACGGCAAGTGCTACACCGACAATGCCTCTGCCTTCGGGGCTTTCTATGGGAATTTTCGGACAGGCGATCAATATCGGCAGTCTCGTATTTCCCAATCTGGGTGCGGTGATTCAGGCGTATAAAAAAGACAAGGATGCTCATATCCTTTCAACGCCGCAGATTCTGACCACAGATAATCAGGAAGCAAAGATTACGGTCGGCAGAAATATTCCGTTTCAGACCCGGTCCGGCGTCAACTCAAGCACAAATTCGCTAACGCCGACAACCACCACCGGCAGCTACGATTATGGCAATTACAATTCTTTTGAGTACAAAGACATCGGAAAGATGCTCAAAATCACGCCGCAGATCAGCAAAGACCGCATGGTGCGCCTCAATATTTCGCTTGAAGTTACAGATTTGGAGTCCACGACCGATTTCCGCCCCACAACCTTGAAGAGGGCAGTAGAAACGACAGTGGTAATTAAAGATGGAGACACGGTGGTTATTGGCGGGCTGATTGATGACAGATTTTCCTCGACCGAATACAAAGTGCCATGTGTCGGCGATATTCCGGGGCTGGGCTGGCTGTTCAGTTCCATCGGCAAGGGAAATACGAAAACCAATCTGTTTGTATTTCTGACGCCCCGCGTATTGAAAGGACAGGAAGAAGTCCAAAAGCTGTATCAGAAAAAACGCGATGAAATTGACAAGGCAGATGAGAGCAGTATCAAGCTTTATAAAAAAGGCAACGAAGATGCTGCCGAACCTAAAGATCCGGAATCGCTGGACTAGTTATGAAAAAAGACCTTTGCCAGATTCTTCAGACGCAGACCGGACTTTCCCCGGAAGATTACCATGAAGCCAAGCGGATTAAGGCGGAAAAAGGGGGGGCTGTCAGCGATATTCTGATCAAAAAAAAGCTGCTCACCGAAAGCCAGTATCTTGAGGCGTTAAGCGTTTTTTATGATATTCCGTTCATGCCCAAGCTGCCGTTGGAACATATTGATGGCAATATCAGCCAGTATGTGCCGATACATTTTTTGAAAAAATACATGATGGCGCCGCTTGCGGACACGACCCCCCACCCGACCTCTCCTGAAACGGAGGAGAAATCCCCACAGGAGGCGGGGGGGAATCCTGATAATCGGCGATCATATCTCATTGCGGTGAATGATCCGGGGCAGTTGCATCCCATAGACGATCTGATCCGTATTCTGAATCCGTCAAGTTTTCAATTGGTGTTGTCCACCAAAGACGCGATCTTATCTGCCATCAACATTGCTTATGATATGAGCCGTGATTCTGCGGAACAACTGGTTCAGAACATGGAAGACAGCAGTGACGCGACAATTATCAGCGATGATGATACCGCTGATTTGCTGGATGATACCAGCGATGCGCCGATTATCAAGCTGGTCAACCATATCATTTCTCAGGCAAGCAAAGCCCGCGCCAGTGATATTCATGTTGAGCCGTATCAGAACAGCTTCAAGGTGCGGTATCGCGTGGACGGCATTTTATACGATCTGCTGGCGCCGCCCAAATGGATTCAAGCCGCGCTGATATCCAGAATCAAGGTCATGGCAAAGATGAATATTGCCGAAAAACGGCTTCCGCAGGACGGGCGCATCGAAGTCAAAATCGGAGATCAGGATATTGATGTGCGTGTGTCAACCCTCCCGACTGCTTTCGGGGAACGGGTGGTGTTGCGTCTTCTGAACAAAAGCGCATCTTTTTTAACGCTGACTGATTTGGGAATTGTTCCGAAACAATTGCAGCTTATCAAAGATCTGATCACATCTCCAAACGGGATTATTCTGGTTACAGGACCCACCGGCAGCGGCAAAACCACCACGCTGTATGCGGTGTTATCCACCATCAACACGCCGGATATCAATATCATCACCATTGAAGACCCGATTGAATATCAGATTCCGGGCATCAGTCAGATTCAGGTCAATCACAAAATTGATCTGACCTTTGCCAGAGGGCTTCGCTCTATTGTGCGCCAGGACCCGGATGTTATTCTGGTCGGTGAAATCCGCGACCATGAAACCGCTGAAATTGCCGTACAATCCGCTCTGACCGGACATCTCGTATTTTCCACGCTCCACACCAACGATTCTGCCAGCGCGATTACCCGCCTTGTTGATATCGGCGTTGAGCCTTTCTTAATCGCGTCATCCGTGATTGCGGTGGCGGCACAGCGTCTGGTGCGCGTTCTGTGCAAGGAGTGCAAAGAAGTATATACTCCGGATGAGATGGCGTTAAAAAGCATCGGCGCATCGCCTGAGCAGATTAAAAATGCGGTGGTTTATCGCGCCAAGGGATGTCCGAAATGCTTTCATACGGGCTATAAAGGGCGGATGGCAATCCTTGAGATGATGATCATGAGCGAAGGATTGAAAAGCCTGATTTTAAAAACGTATGATTCCAATCAGATCAAAGCTGAAGCCCTGAAATCCGCGAGTATGACTACGTTGCGCCAAGACGGGATTCTGAAGGTTTTAAGCGGTCTGACTACGGTTGAAGAAGTTATCCGGGTTACGCAGAGGTAATGCAAAATG
>DYRC01000358.1 GCA_020718925.1 Desulfonema limicola | reverse complement strand
ACGATAAGTGTTAGGATTGTATTAAAAAGCTGTTAGGATTATATTAAATATTTTTGTCCGGCGGATTTCGCTATCTGTTATAGGAAAAAACGGCATAAGTGTCAGAAATTTAACACCCGAAGGAAACGCTTGACATTATACTGATTTCAGGGCAATTTACAGATAAAGGAGACACGACATGAATGTAGCTCAGATCAAAGAAATTATTCGCCGGGATTTGCCGATTATCATGCAGGAAGATATGGAAATTCAGTCTTTTATCCTGCATATTGCCCGAACTCATTTTGCAGACAAAAGAGAAACTGAAAGCCGTTTTGACCGGATATTGGACGAACTGCGCCGGGACCGTGAAGAGCAGAGCAGAAAGTGGGATGAGCAGAAGATCGAATCGCAACGGTATCGTGAAGAGCAGAACAAAAAGTGGGATGAAAATCAGCAGACTATTCAAAAATTGTTAGATAAATATGATTCCGGCATCGGGGCATTGGGGAGCCGGTGGGGGATTCATGCGGAAGAATCATTCAGAAACGGATTGAAGGGTATTCTGGAAGATTCCTTCGGTGTGGAAGTTCTGAATGTTACGGAATTCGATGATGCCGGCGAGGTATTCGGATCGCCCGATCAGGTGGAGTTGGATATTATCATAAAAAACGGTGTGCTGATTCTCTGCGAAATAAAATCTTCGATGAGCCGCGGCGATGTTTATATTTTTAACCGTAAAATTGCTTTTTACGAGAAGCACCACAACCGTAAAGCCGACAGAAAAATCATCATCTCGCCGATGGTTGATAAATACGGGCAGCGTGTTGCCGAAAAGCTGAATATCGAAGTATATAGTCATGGCAGAGAGATCAGTGGATTATAAAAAATGAACTTTCTGAAAATCATAAAGAACAATCACTCCCGCTTCTGCTGTGTGTGAACCGATGTTTTTCCGGCAAGCTCTGCCAATTGTCTGACAAAAGTTCCCATTTCTTCCGCACCGGCTCTCATGGTTTCGGAGATGGATGCGGATTCCTGAGCGGTTGCGGCATTCAACTGCCCTGTAGCTTCAATGTGAGAAACGGCTGCATTGATCTGCTCAATGCGTCTTGCCTGTTCTTCGGATCCCCCTGTAATACCTTCGATCAATCGGGTAATAGTCAGAAACAACTCTGTATTTTTTTGAAAAGCCTCCTGTGTGAAATGGGAATGTCTGCTGCTGTTCCCAATGGCATCTGCCATATTCCGAAGCATAAGAGATGTTTCTTTGGCATATCCGGCGGATCGAATCGCCAGATTTCGGACTTCTTCAGCCACAACCGCAAACCCCACGCCTGATTCCCCTGCACGGGCAGCTTCTATGGCGGCATTCAATGCTAATAAACGAGTTTGAAACGCTATTTCATCAATGGATTGGACAATTTTACCCGTTTGTTGTGCAGATTCTGTCAATGTCTGAATTGCATTACCCATAGCTTCGATATGATGATTGACATCTCCCATACTGTCCTGAGCATGACTGAGCGTTTCTCTGGCTTGATGAGAATACAGGGCATTTTGTCTTGTAGCGGCTGCAATTTCTTCCAGAGAAGACGATGTTTCTTCAATCGAAGCTGCATGTTGGCAGGCACTTTCAGATAAAGCCCGGCTTGTTTCGGAAATTTTTTCAGAAGATGAAAAAACTTCGCCCGCCCTATATCCCAGCCCTTCGCTGACATGCCGAATCGGGTATGCAATTCCTGATGCTACGATACGCAGCACCAATAATGCCAACACAATACATAACAATCCGATTCCTATCTGATACAACACGGCTTTATCCGCATGTCCGTAAATCATTGATTTGGAAACGATGCAATTCACAAACCAGGGCGTTGCGGTATTGCCGATATGAATCGGTACGAAAATATCCAAGTCTCCGCCATAATGATCACCGATAAACACTTCTCCGCGCCTGAGATGCTCGTAAATATGATCAATATGTTTATGCAGCAATTTTGCATTTTTTCCAGCCAATTCAGGATGATGTGACACGCCTGCAAGAATTCCCCTGTGGCTGATCAGGGCTAAAGTTTCCACCTCTCCGATTGGAATCTTATCAGTCAGTTTTTGTATAAAATCCAAATTGATATCAACGGTTACAATACCCAGAAAATGTTTATCGTACATGATCGGTGCTGAAAGCGTTGTCATAAAAACCTTTTCCCCCTGTACCGGATATACATAAGGTTCGATAATACACTCTTTCAATGTGGTTTTGGGTTTGTAATAATAGTTTTCAGGATCGCGGCTGTCATAATCTACCATAGGTTCTGCCCGAATATTGCCTTTGCTGCTACGGCTCCAGTATGGGATGAATCTGCCGGTCTGATCGTGTCCTTCTTTCTGAACATAGCTCTCATCCATGCCGTCGAAAGCGTTGGGTTCCCATCCGCAGCCGACACCGATATATTTCGGATTTTCTTCCAAAAATTTTTTTAACAATGCATTGACATGATAACGGTATATATCAAAATTCAGAGATTTGTCTTTGGTTGAGGAAAGTATCTGTGCCAAAGTTCTGACAGATGCCAGAGTGGTTTCCAATTCTGTTTTGATAATGCCTGCGTATTCTTTTGATAACAACAAAGAACGCTGTTTTGCTGTCTCAACCGCCAAAGCCCGGGCGGATATTGCGGAATATGCGATAATACTGCCGGATGTCAGCACCAGCCACAATCCTGTCCAAAATGTTATTTTAGCCTGAATCGTTTTGAGCTTCAGCATATACACCCTCTATTTTTTCGATTTTTCACAGAATTGATTGGTGAACACAGATGACGCTTCAACGGTATTCAGAATAACTTTATTGTCAGACATGGTCTGAATGACAAAACGCACCTGATCCGGCTGATGACAACCCAACGGATATTTATCCGCCTGAATCAGTCTGATGATTTCCTGCATCTGTCTGAGCTGGTGTTCTTTGACAAGTCTTTGAGTTTTATCGTATTTCAATACAATATCCACCGCTTCGTCAGGATGTGAGACCGCATATTCCCAGCCCCTAAGCGATGCCTTCACCATGCCTTTACAAAGTTTCGGATGCTTTTCAATAATATCCTGCCGTGTAAAGAGAATATCTCCGGGAAAAGCACTGCCATACTCTTCAAAATCAATGATCTGAATCTCTTTATCCGAATATCCGGAATCCAGAATTTGTAAATATTCGTTATAGGTCATCACATTGGCAATATCCACTTCGTCTTTCAGAAATGGCGCGATACTCCAGCCCAGCGTTCGGATGATGATGCGGTCTTTGGGAATGGAAAACTTATTCATCAGAGTGTAAAACTGAATCCGAAAGTCGGAAGACCAGAGTCCCACCCGCTTTCCGACAAAATCTTGGGGTTTTCTGATGCCGGATTTTGTTTTGGCGATGAGGATCAATCCGTTTTTCTGCAATATCTGTGCAACAGAAATCAGGGGGAGTCCCTGAGACTTGGCAGTAATAAAATCCGCCAGCCACTTGGTGCCGAATTCCGATTCACCGGATGCCACATTCTGTAACGGATTCAGATCACCGCCACCGGGTTTTATTGTTATATCAATATCTTCTTCCATATACCAGCCTTTATGCAAAGCCACATAATACCCTGCGAACTGACTCTGAGTCAGCCATTGCAGCGATAATACAGCTTTCTGTGCGGCTTCGGATATTGCGGCGTGAAATATAATACAGCAGAAAACAGTTCTTATTATAATTTTTTTTACCATTTCAAACTCCTATAAGCAGATATTGAAAAATATTCAGACAGAACAGAATAAACGGTAATTGTTAGAATTGTATTAAAAAGGCGTTAGGATTATATTAAATATTTTTTTAACAGACTTTTCTAACAAAAATCTTACCATTTCCTAATATGCCTCTAACACTTTCCGCATATCATCCGCGACAATTGAGATCATCCACAGAGAGGATAATAATATGGCTCCCCTGATTTTATACAAAGCCAAAT